>JAVRKN010000001.1:0-31395 GCA_031962405.1 Athalassotoga sp.
AATGAAGATTCAACGATCACTTTTAGTTGACAAAACAAAGATATGTGATATAATACCTTTTGGTAAAACTAAACAAGGCGGAAGGGCCATTAGCTCAGCTGGTAGAGCAACTGACTCTTAATCAGTAGGCCGCAGGTTCGAATCCTGTATGGCCCACCATGTGATCCTTAGATGGATCGAAAAGAAGAAGCCACCGCTTCTCACCTTTACCTTAATTAAGGGAAGAGGTTATAAGAATTTACTGTCTGTAAGACGGGTGGCTTGTGGTCACCCGATTTTCTATTTTAGAGGTGATGATAATACCGAAAAGTGAATTCTTGAAGAATGAAGAGATACACTATCCTTCAGTAAGACTGATAGGACCTGACGGATCACAACTTGGGATAGTGAAACGTAACGAGGCACTTCAAAAGGCAGCCGAATACGGCATGGATCTTGTGCTTGTGTCTGCCGCATCTAATCCACCCGTGTGCAAGATAATGGATTTTGGTAAGTACATGTATGAACAAAGCAAAAAGCAAAAGAAATCGAAAAATGTTTCTGATGTGCTAAAGCAAATGAAGTTCAGGCCCAAAATAGATGAGCATGATTATCAAACAAAACTTTCTCACGTGAGAAATTTTATAGAAAGTGGAAACAAAGTAAGAATTACAATAATGTTTCGCGGAAGAGAAATGGCCTTTACCGATAAGGGAAAAGAAATCCTCGACAGAATAGCAAAAGATCTCGCAGATGTGGCTGAGATAGATTCTCCACCTTTGCTTGAAGGTCGGGACATGAAAATGGGTCTTAGGCCAAAGAAGGTTATTTACGCCAAGGAGGTTAACGGAAATGAAATCAAAAATGAAGGTTAGAAAGAGCGCGGCAAAGAGATATCATGTAACCGGTTCAAACAAGATAATGCGTGAATCTGCAAAGAGAAACCACAAAAATTATCACAAATCTGCCGCACAAAAAAGAAGACTTGACCTCAGCAAAGAAGTTTCAAAAAGTGATAAAAAAAGAGCAAGAAGAACTCTCGGCATTTGATTGAAGGAGATGTGAATTATGCGCATTAAAAGAGGTATGACTAAAAGGCAAAGGCACAACAAGGTGCTCAATGCCGTTAAAGGTCATCTTGGTGCAAGAAGAAGGCATTACAGATACGCCAAAGAGGCTGTGACAAAAGCAGGCATAAACGCTTACATAGGCAGAAAACAAAAAAAGCGGACTATGAGATCTTTGTGGATAACAAGGATAAATATAGCCGCAAGGAACTCTGGACTTAAATACAGCGATTTAATGCATGGTCTTGATCTGGCCGGCGTCAACGTCAACAGGAAGATCCTTGCTCAACTTGCAGTTGAAGACATGGATGCTTTCAATTCTTACGTTGAAATAGCAAAGAAAAATCTCGTAAACAATGTTCAATAACGTTGAATTAACGGAGGTGCGTAATGGCTAAGAAATACGTTTATTTCTTTGGAGATGGTTCTGCAGAGGGCGGCGCCGAGATGAAAGATATTCTCGGTGGAAAAGGTGCAAACCTCGCCGAGATGGTTAAAATAGGAATATCTGTTCCTCCTGGCTTTACCATAAGCGCAGAGATATGCGATTATTATTACAAGCATTCAAAGACGTATCCGCCAGAATTAAAAGGTGAAGTTGAAGCAAATCTCAAAAGGCTTGAAAAGGCAACTGGGAAAAAATTTGGTGATCCAAAAAATCCGCTTCTCGTTTCCGTCAGATCTGGTGCGGCCGTTTCAATGCCAGGGATGATGGATACAATTCTCAACCTTGGTCTTAACGATCAAACTGTCGTTGGCCTTGCAAAATTAACCTCCAATGAACGCTTTGCTTACGATTCTTACAGAAGGTTTATTCAGATGTTCGGAGATGTGGCGCTGGGCATAGAACACAGCAAGTTTGAAAAAGAGATCGAAGCCATAAAAGCAAAAAGAGGAATAAAGCTCGACACGGAAATGAACACGGAAGAATTAAAACAACTCGTTGAAAATTACAAGAAATTGTACGTAAAAGAGGGAAAAGAATTCCCACAGGATCCGATGAAACAACTTTGGATAGCCATTGATGCGGTATTTGGATCATGGATGAACAAAAGAGCCATAGAGTATAGAAGAATAAACAAGATACCTGAGGGTTCAATGCTCGGTACGGCCGTCAGTGTCGTCTCAATGGTCTTTGGAAACATGGGAGATGACAGCGGAACTGGAGTTGCATTTACAAGAGATCCATCGACCGGAGAAAAGAGAAGGTACGGAGAATTTCTGAGAAATGCCCAGGGTGAAGACGTCGTGGCAGGTATAAGAACTCCAGAAGATCTTGAGGGGCTCAAAAAAGTTTCTAAAGAAGCCTACGATGAACTCTACAGAATCTTCGATATACTCGAAAAACATTACAAAGACATGCAAGACGTCGAATTCACGGTTGAACATGGCAAACTTTACATGCTCCAAACAAGAAGTGCAAAGAGAACTCCTCGTGCTGCGGTGAAAGTGGCCGTTGATATGGTTAAGGAAAAGTTGATAGACAAAAAAACTGCCATCATGCGTGTTACCACCGATCAAGTTGATCAACTCCTTCACCCAATGTTCGATATAAACGAAAAGAAAAAAGCAATAGCAGAAAAACGCATGATCACAACGGGTCTTGCCGCTTCTCCTGGGGCCGCAACTGGCAAGGTTGTTTTTGACGCAGATAAGGCTGCAGATTTGGGAAAGAAAGAACCAGTAATCCTCGTTAGGCCAGAAACGTCTGCCGAAGACGTGGCGGGTATGGCCGGAGCCGAAGGCATTCTTACCGCAAGAGGTGGAAGAACATCTCACGCCGCCGTCGTTGCCAGAGGCATGGGCAAGTGCGCCGTTGTTGGTGCTGAATCAATAAGCGTTGATGATGAGCACAAACTCTTCACCGTCAACGGTGTTACAGTAAAAGAAGGCGATTGGTTATCGATAGATGGCTCAACTGGAGAAGTTTTCTTGGGTCAGATAAAAACCATAAAGCCAGAAGGCCTTGAAGGAGATCTTGCGACGCTTCTCAAGTGGGCAGATCAGATAAGAAGACTTGGCGTTAGGACAAACGCAAATACACCGACCGATGCCAAAGTGGCAAGATTGTTTGGTGCAGAAGGCATAGGGCTTTGCAGAACTGAACGTATGTTCTTTGCAAATGACAGAATACCAGCGGTCAGACAGATGATCTTTTCCAACACGACGGAACAAAGAGAAAAAGCCCTTGACAAGATAATGCCAATGCAAAAAGAGGACTTTAAAGCGCTCTTCAGAGAAATGAATGGTAAACCAGTAACGATAAGGCTCATAGATCCACCTTTGCACGAATTTTTGCCGCAAGATGAAGAAACCTTAAGGCAACTTGCAAAAGATATGGGTTTGAGTTATGAACAAATTTCTGAAAGGGCAGCCGCTTTGAAGGAATTCAACCCAATGCTTGGTCACAGAGGATGCAGACTTGAAATCACATATCCAGAGATACCAACAATGCAGGTTAAAGCCATCATTCAGGCAGCCATTGAACTAATAAAGGAAGAAAAAGTAAACGTTATTCCAGAGATAATGGTGCCTCTCGTTGGACATGTAAATGAACTCAAATTCCTCAAGGAAATAATAACAAAAACTGCCGACGAACTGATCAAAAAGAGTGGGGTAAAGTTGACATACCTCGTTGGAACGATGGTGGAGATACCAAGAGCCGCAGTTACAGCCGATCAAATTGCCAAAGAAGCCCAATTTTTCTCTTTTGGAACGAATGATCTCACCCAGACAACCTTTGGATACAGTCGCGACGACAGCGGTAAATTCTTGAATGATTATCTTGAGAAAGGCATAATACCTGTAGATCCGTTTAAAACGCTTGATAAAGATGGAGTTGGAGAACTTGTAAGGATAGGAACAAAGAAAGGAAAGAAATCGAACCCGAAACTTGAAGTGGGCATATGCGGTGAGCACGGTGGAGATCCTGATTCAATAAGAATCGTTGATGAAATAGGAATAGATTACGTAAGTTGTTCTCCGTACAGGGTACCAATAGCAAGACTTGCTGCAGCCCAATCAACGTTAGAGTTGAAGGCTAAGAGAGCAAGAAAGAGATCAAGTGGTAAATAAAAAAAGAGGGGCACTTTAGAGTGCCCTTCATTTTCGGTGGGAGGAAATATGGCAAAAAAATCTTTTGAGGTTCAAATAGATTTCAAACTTTGTAAGTCCTGTGGTATATGTTATTGGATATGCCCAACTCATGCGATAGTGATGGGCGAACTTGAATCGCCAAAAGTTGAAAGCAACGATAAGTGTATAGGGTGCATGCAATGCGTCAATCTTTGTCCAGATTTTGCCATAAACGTTGTTGAATCAAAGAGTGCCAATTTACCCTCATGAAATACACCAAACCTATTTCAAAGATCAAACTTTTGAATCTTCACGCAGGACATGATACCCGCGAGATGATCTGAGCAGCACAGCGAGGATATCTTTCGAAAGGGCGCATGTCGGAGGCAAGATTCAGAATTTAAAAAAGGTTAGTGTATGTGATATAATTTAAAAATGATTGGAGGAGAGTTTAATTGTCTGTTGACGAGAGGAGTTCAAGGCTTTACAAAAAACTTAAGGAGAAGGGAATAGACTATTTTCTTTCCATAACTTCCGAAGGTTCGAACACGACGGTGAGGTATTTAAGTGGTTTTACGGGAGACACGGGTTGTGTGATAATAGGAGAAAAAGAAAGATATCTGCTTGTCGATTCAAGATTCTACACGCAGGCCGCGCAAGAATCGAATTTTGAAATGGTTAAAGTTGAAAATTCATCTTTGATCAACAAAGCGGTAGAGATCTTGAAGGGTAAAACGGTTGGAATAGAAGGATCCAAGTTTTTTTATTCATGGTATACAGAGGCATCAAACAATGTGAAATTTCAAAACGTTGAAGAAGAAGTTTATGCCATCCGTGCCGTGAAAGATCGACAAGAAGTTGACAAGATAAAATTAGCCATAACTGTTGCACAAACTGCTCTTCAAAAAACACTTGAGAAATTTCATGTTGGCATGACAGAAAGAGAATTTTCATCTATACTCGAGTACGAAATGAAAACCAACGGGGCACAAAAACCATCCTTTGAAACGATAGTTGCTTCTGGATACAGGGGCGCCCTTCCTCACGGACTTGCTTCGGACAAAAAGATGGAAAATGGAGAGATGGTGGTCGTTGACTTTGGTGCGCTCGTCGATGGATATTGTAGCGATATAACGAGAACCTTTGCGATAGGGAAGGTCTCTCAAAAGGCCAAAGATTCATATGAAGCGGTGCTTGGAGCACAACTTAAAGCCATAGAAAGTGCGAGGGCAGGAATGAAGGGCAAAGAGATAGATGGCATCGCGCGCGACTTTCTAAAAGGAAGAAAACTCGATGGGTACTTTGGTCACGGGCTGGGTCACGGATTAGGTATGGACGTTCATGAATCTCCATTTCTTAATCAAAGATACGATAAGCCTATAAACGATATGGCAGTTGTAACTTTTGAACCCGGAGTCTACATTCCAAATGAATTTGGAGTGAGAATAGAAGATGATGTTTTGCTCACTGAAAATGGGCACGAAGTGTTGTCCAACTTCAAAAAAGAATTTACAGTTATATAAGGGAGGTTATGCCTTTGATCGACGTAACAGATCTTAGAAAAGGAATGCATGTGATCATCGATGGGAAGATTTACACGGTGGTGGATTTTGAAATGCACAAAATGGGGAGAGGTCACAGTGCTGTTGTAAGGACAAGAATGAAAGATGTTTTAACTGGCCTGGTTCAGGACAAGACTTTCAAAAGTGGAGATCAAATCGAAGAGGCCACACTAACTTTGAGGGCTGCTCAATACCTTTACAAAGACGATAATTTTGCTTATTTCATGGCAATGGACAATTACGAACAATATTCTCTGCCGCTTGCCGATCTCGAAGACGAGATAAAATACATGAAAGAAAATATGGAATTAAACTTGCTTTTTCACGATGAAAAGGTGATAGGAGTACTTCTTCCGACAACTGTTGTGCTTGAAATCGTCGAAACGGATCCTGGCTTCAAAGGAGACACGGTCGCCGGCAGTGGGAAACCTGCCATTCTTGAAACAGGCTTGAGAGTCAACATACCTTTCTTCGTAAACAAGGGAGAAAAGGTGAAAATTGATACAAGGACAGGTGAGTACATTGAGCGAGCATGAAATGAATGAACAGCCAAACAGAGGAAAAATAGAGATATCAGATCAGGTTATAAGCAACGTTGTGATATTAACGCTTGCAAAACAGGAAGGAAAAGAGATAACTCAAAAATCACGAGATTACAAATATTACAGAAAACAGGTAACGATAGACAGACCCGATGACAACAGTGTTTCAATATCCGTTAAAATCAGGATCAAATACGGTGAAAAAATAACCGATGTTACTTCACAAATTCAGCAGGCGATAAAGAAAGAAGTTGAAAGCATAACTGGTCTAAAAGTTGTGAGCGTTAACGTTTACGTCGAAGATGTTTTAACTAAAGGGAAAGAATCTGCTGAAGAAGTAGACGAGAAAGAGGAAAATAAAAAGTAAGATGTGACTGAAAAATATCACAGAAGACTTTTAAGAGAACTGGTCTTTAAATCAATTTACCAAATGGAATTTCAGGATCTCTCCCCACTTCAGGCTGTAAAAAACACCTGTGAAATGGAAGAGGTAAATGGGTCTATTGAAAAAGAGGTTGAAAATTTAATCTCAAATCTTTCATCAAAACTCTCTGTAATAGATGAGACCATAAAAAATTACATCCTCGGCTGGACAATTGAAAGGCTTCCTCTTGTATCAAAGGATATACTCAGATTGGGCGTTTACGAATTACTTTTTGAAGATGATATTCCGATAGAAGTTTCGATCGATGAGGCAATTGAGATAGCAAAAAAATTTGGAACGGACGGGGATCGTAAATTTATAAATGGCGTACTTGACAAAATCGCAAAGAACTGCGCAAGCAAAAATAAAATCATGTTTATGCGGAAAATCTCAAATAAAACTGACAAAGAGGAGGAAGAAAAGATGAAAGAAACTGGAACAGAAAAAAAAACCACGATGAAGCCAATTACAGAGATTGCCAAGGAGATCGGAATTGAGCCTGATCAACTGATACCATATGGAAAGTACATATCTAAAATTCCACATCAAATTCTAAAAAAGATAAAAGACAAACCCAATGGTAAACTCATAATAGTAACTGCCATAACGCCCACGCCAGCCGGAGAAGGAAAAACAACGACGAGTATAGGTTTGTCTCTCGGAATGAACAGAATAGGAAAAAGATCGATAGTAACTTTGAGGGAACCTTCGTTGGGACCTGTTTTTGGCGTTAAGGGTGGCGCCACAGGCGGCGGTAAAGCACAAGTGTTACCCATGGAAGATATAAATTTACACTTTACCGGAGACATTCATGCCGTTACGGCGGCACACAATCTTTTGGCAGCAATGATTGATGCACACATTCACAACGGGAATGAACTCAACATTGACGTACGCGAAATAAAGTGGCCAAGGGCTGTTGACATGAATGACAGGGCGTTGAGAGAAATCGTTGTAGCGCTCGGAGGCTCTGCAAACGGTTTTCCACGTGAAACGGGATACGTCATAAGCGCTGCCTCTGAAATAATGGCAATACTTTGTCTTGCCGAAAGCATAACAGATCTCAAAGACAGACTTTCGAGGATAGTCATAGGAGAAACGAGAGACGGAAAATACGTAACGGCCGGAGATCTCCATGCCCAAGGTGCCATGGCAGCCTTACTCAAAGACGCGTTGAATCCAAATCTGGTACAGACAACGGAAAACACGCCTGCCATAATTCACGGCGGACCATTTGCCAACATAGCACATGGCACAAATTCAGTTATAGCGACCAAATTGGCGTTAAAGTTGGCAGATTACGTCATAACAGAAACTGGGTTTGCCGCTGATTTGGGAGCGGAAAAGTTTTTTGATACCGTTTCCAAATACGCGAACCTAAAGCCAGACACAGTTGTGCTTGTTGCAAGCGTAAGGGCACTTAAGATGCACGGCGGAGAAGACAAGAAGAATCTTAAAAATGAAAACATCGAAGCGCTTAAAAAAGGTATGGATAACCTTAAAGTGCACATAGAAAACATAAAGAAATTCGGACTTCCACTCGTTGTTGCCATAAACAAATTCCCAACTGACTCCCCGACAGAGATCAAAACTGTCGAAAATGAAGTCAAGAAAATGGGGGTCAGATTTGCCCTAAGTGAAGGTTTTGAAAAGGGCGGTGCTGGAACTGAAGCGCTTGCGAGAGAAGTAGTCGAGTCTATAGAAAAGGATGAAAATACGTTTCACAGAATATATGACTGGGAAATGCCGATAAAGACGAAGATTGAAACGATTGCAAAAGAGATTTACAGGGCAGGAAAGGTTGAATATTCCCCACTCGCGCTTTCTGACATCAGAAAAATCGAGAAATCCGGATATGGTAATCTTCCAATAATTATGGCAAAGACGCAATCTTCTCTTTCTGATGATCCAAAAGTTGCCGGTGCACCCTCAGGATACACCTTTACGATACGCGAGGTAAAGCTATCCGCAGGTGCAGGTTTTATAGTACCAATCGCGGGTGAAATAATGACTATGCCAGGCCTTCCGAAAGAGCCTGCAGCTGTAAACATAGACGTAGACGATGATGGACAGATAACGGGGCTATTTTAGATCATGATTTTAGATGGAATTGAAATAGCAGAAAAAATAGGAAAATCGATCGAAAATAAAATCGCGGATCTTAAAAGTTTTTGCGTCCCATCTTTGGCATGCGTTGTCTCATCAAGTGATAAATCGACGAGAGTTTACCTTAATTCCATAAAAAAGAATTGCGAAAAGTTCGGGATAAATTACGAAGAGATACCGGTAAATGAAGAAAATATCTTCTCAGAGATAAAAAAATTAAACGCGGATCGAAATGTACACGGCATCATGATAATGCATCCAGTCCCGAAAGATATCGATGAATTCAAGGTATTGAGTGCCGTCTCTCCAGAAAAAGACGTGGAAGGCAGAACGCCTGAGAATCTTGGGATGTTGTTGATGGGAAAGCCTTACTTCACGCCGTGCACCGCGCAGGCAGTGGTTGAAATGCTTAAATATTACGAGATACCGCTTTCAGGTAAGGAAGTTACGATCGCAGGTCGAAGTACCACTGTCGGAAAACCGCTTTCTTTACTTTTGTTAAACGAGGATGCAACGGTGACGGTGTGTCATTCAAAAACGAAAGACCTTTTAGATAAGGTTAAGCGTGCCGATGTCTTCATCGCAGCGGTGGGGAGACCGAAGATGTTTGATGCAAGTTGGTTTAAAGATGGAGAGATCATCATAGACGTTGGCATAAATGTGGTTGATGGCAAGATCGTTGGAGATGTGGACTTCGATTCGGTTTCGAAAAAATTTTCCGTTTCGAAGGTGCCTGGCGGAGTAGGCAATGTCACGGCTGCAATACTGATGAGAAATGTCGTGGATGCGGCGGAGATGATGTGCAGACGATAGAAATGGGTGTTGCCGAAATAACCAAAAGGTTGATTTCGGTCATAGAAAAAGACCAGATTTTTCAGAGCATAACGGTGCGTGGGGAAGTCTCTAACTTTAAATTTTCCGGTCCCCACGCTTACTTTTCACTGAAAGAGGAAGAATATCTTCTTAATTGCGTCATGTTCAATGCCGTTTACAGATATCCATCTGGCGTAAAAGATGGAACTCTTGTAAAGGCAAGCGGTGCAATTAAAGTTTATCCCAAAAGGGGAACTTACCAACTTTACACGGAATCAATCGTTGAAGGAAAAGATTACGGAGAACTTTACAAAAAACTTGAACAATTGAAGATAAAACTCAAAAATGAGGGCATCTTTGACAAGGTAAAAAAAGAAATACCGCGTTTTCCCAAAAAAATAGCCGTTGTTTCTTCAAGAACTTCTGCTGCCTTCCACGATGTGGTCAAAACGATTAAAAAGAGGTACCCGCTTACCACTATTTTACTCTTTCATACCTCAGTTCAGGGAAAGGAAGCGGCCGCGGAGATCGTTAATGCCTTAGACGCAGCCGATAGATCTGGTGCAGATGTGGTTTTGCTTGTAAGAGGTGGCGGAAGCATAGAAGATCTATGGAACTTCAACGAGGAAATCGTAGTCAAAAAGGTATATGAGATGAAAACTCCCACGATATCTGGCGTGGGTCACGAAGTTGATACAACCCTTGTCGATTACGTTGCGGATCGGCGGGCGCCAACGCCGACAGGGGCTGCCGAATACGCAACGCCTGATCTTTTGGAAATTAAGAAAAATATCGAACTTTCTTTTTCAAGAATCGTAGACGATATGGATCAAAAAATCGATGAATCGTTAACCTCCATTGAAAGATCGAAAAGGAGACTTGATTTTCTCTCTCCAAAGCGCCAAATATCGATCAAAGAGGAGAAAGTTTATGAGGCATTCTCTAAACTGAAAGGAATGCTTGATAACACAACGAGGGAAAAGTATAATTTACTCTTGAGAAACTTTGAAGCGTTGAAACACTCAAAAATTGTAAGAACAATAGAACTTGTCCCTGAAAGGCTTGACTCGAAAATGAAAATGGCAAAGCAAAGGATGTCAAATGAAATATCGCAAAAAGTGCTATCGCTTGAGAAAATGGAAATGTCTTTAAATGCACACGATCCCTTTGAGCCTTTAAGAAGAGGTTATGCCATGGTTTTTAAAGACGAAAAACTGGTAAAATCAGTACGCACCTTAAAAAAATCAGATGAGATAAAATTGAAACTTTTAGATGGTAAAATACTCTCTGAAGTGATGGAGATAGAAGAGAATGGAAAATAAAAAAGTTGAAGAGATGAGTTTCGAAGAATGTTACAACGAACTTGAAGAAACTCTTAAAGCCATGGAAAAAGCAGATGTGACGCTCGAAGAATCGATTGAATTGTTCAAAAAAGGAGTTGCACTCTACAAAAGGTGCAAATTCTTAATCGATTCCGCATCTCTTTCCGTCAAAGAAGTACTCGGAGATTTAGAAAAAGAGATGGAGGTTGACGAAGATGACATGGGACGATGAATTGCTTTTTAAAAAACTTAAGGATATGGAAATAGATGAAATGTACACTCTCGCATCTGAGATACGCAATTACATAGTGGAGGTCGTTTCTGCGGGAGATGGTCATCTTGCACCAAATCTTGGAACTGTTGAAATGACGCTATCACTTTACAAAGTCTTTCCTCCAGACGAACACGTGATCGTATGGGACACAGGCCATCAGGCATACACTCACAAAATTTTAACTGGAAGGGCCCAGGCACTTTCCAACATAAGAAAGTTTGGAGGTATAAGCGGATATCCATCAATACGAGAATCGATATACGATAACTTTGGCGTGGGTCATGCCGCTACCTCCTTAGCGGCTGCCCTTGGAATTGAATGCGCAAAAAAGATAAAAAATGAAAATGAAAATCAAATAATAGCCGTGATAGGCGACGGCGCAATGACATCTGGTATGGCTCTTGAAGCCCTCAACCAGATAAAGACCGTCTCATCGAAGATAAAGATCGTACTCAACGACAATGGAATGAGTATTTCTCCAAGTGTCGGGCAAATTTCCCAGACGATCCTCAACAGGCTTAGAACTGCCAAAATTTACAGGAAATTTGACGCTAAACTTTATCAACTTTTCAGCGATGCCATATTGAAAACTTTTAACGAGAAGATAAAAGGTTCTCTTAAAAAGTTGCTGCTTCCCGATAACTTTTTTGAGGATTTTGGACTTAAATACATGGGACCCATAGATGGACATGATATAAAGATGATGATGAGAACTTTCGAGAGTTTGAAGGCAGTTGAAGGTCCAGCCGTTGTTCATGTCGTAACCCAGAAGGGAAGAGGCATAAAGTATGCCGAGGATAATCCAAGAAAGTTTCACAGCGTATCGATGATAAATCCATCAAACGGCGTTTCGATGGAAGTGAAAAAAGGCTGGTATTCTTACAGCGAGGTTTTTGGAAAAGTGCTTTCGAAAATAGCAGATGATGATGATAAGGTAATAGGGATAACGGCTGCGATGGAGGATGGAACGGGATTAAGTTACTTCCGTGCGAAACATCCGGATCGATTTTTTGATCTTGGAATAACTGAGGAACTTTGTACAACCTTTGCGGCCGGCGCATCTACTAAAGGGCTTAAACCTGTTGTCGCGATATATTCAACTTTTCTTCAAAGGGCCTTTGACCAGATAATACACGATGTTGCCTTACAAAACCTGGACGTCGTTTTCGCCGTAGATCGCGCTGGTCTCGTTGGTCAAGATGGACCGACACATCATGGAGTCTTTGACATATCTTACATGAATTTGATCCCAAACATGAAGATTCTGGCCCCATCATCGCTTGAAGAACTTTCTGCCATCTTGAAATCTGTCATCGGAAAAGTTCACGGTCCAGTTGCCATAAGGTATCCAAGGCTTACAGAGATCGCTTCCATCGATGATGTCATCTACGCAAAGCCGTTAGAAGATCCATTCAAGTGGGAAAAACTCAAAGATGGAAAAAATGGTACAATACTTGCAGTGGGATCGATGGTCAACATAGCCAAGAAAGTTGTCGAAGAGGCCGAGAATATGGGAATTAAAATAGGCCTTTACAATTGCAGAAGCGTGAAACCGCTTGATATGGATGTTTTGAATGAACTTCGCACCTCTCCCAAGGTATGGACTATGGAGGAAGGATCAGTTTTGGGAGGGTTTGGTTCTGCTGTCATGTTAAAGGCTCCAGAAATCAGATCCAAGATAGAAGTTATAGGAATAGAAGATGATTTTGTCCAACACGGTACCAGATCCGAACTTATGGACTTATGCGGCCTTTCGGCAGAAAAATTGAGTTTGAGAATATTTTCTGAACTGCAAATTAAATTTCAGGAGGGATGAAGTTGAAATTTTCCACTAAATATGGGGAAGTGGAAGTATCTTCTCAAGCATTGAAACAATTGATAAGGGAGGCAATAGTTAACAGTTATGGAATTGTCGATCTTTCAAACGCCTCTTTGATATCACAATTTGCTTCGCTGTTCAGCGAAACAGACAGGGGAATTAAACTTGTCGACGATGGCGAGAATGTTAAAATCGATATTTATGCCATTGCGGAATATGGGATAAATATCATGCAAGTCGCACTTAACCTTCAAGATGCCGTTATATACAATCTTAAAACTTACGCTGGCTTGAATCCAAAAGAAGTCAACATTCATTTCGTTGACATAAATTTTTGATGAAAGGGAATTTTTAACAGGATTTGATCATGAAAATTATAGACGGAAAAACGATGACGACATGTTTTAAAAAGGGCACAGAAGTGCTTCTAACGCACGTTGATGAGTTAAATGCGCTGAACGTTTTCCCTGTTCCAGATGGCGATACTGGTTCAAACATGGCTTCAGCGATGCTTGAAGCGTGCAAAAATTTGGATGCCCTTGAAAAAAACAAGTATGATCTTCAAAACGTGCTCGAAGCCATAGAAAGCGGAACTTTACTCGGGGCACGCGGAAATTCAGGCGTCATACTTTCACAAATTTTCAGAGGATTCAGACAAGGAACGAAAAATAAAAAAACTTTAAAAGTTGAGGATTTCATACTCGCACTCAAAAATGCAAGAGAAACGGCTTACAGTGCCGTTATGAAGCCCGTCGAAGGGACGATGCTCACAGTTGTGAGAATCTTGGCAAATGATGCAGACAAATACGCCACAGACGATATGACAGAATTCATGCAAAAGATATGGCAGCGCTCGATTCAAATTGTCAACAACACACCAAAATACCTCCAAAAATTGCGCGAAGCGGGAGTTGTTGACTCTGGAGCAAAGGGATTTTCTTACATAATAGAAGGGTTTTACCGCGCGCTTAACGGTGAAACGCAAATCAACTTGAACGTTGAAAACGTGACAACGGGAGAAATAGTCAAAATAGCCCAGGAAGATCTGAAATACCTTTATTGTACAGAAGTTATGGTCAAAACAAATAAAGATGTTGATATCGATGAACTGAGAAATTTTTACAGTTCGATAGGGGACTCTCTCATACTTGTCAACTCTTCTGGACTTTTAAAACTTCATGTTCACACCAATACACCGGGAGTAGCCATAGATAAAGCACTTGAATACGGGGAACTTTACAAATCAAAAATAGACAACATGAAAACTCAGCATCACCAGATCATAAACGCATCGGAAGACGTGAGTTTGCCAAAAGAAAAGAAAAACTACGGAATCATAGTGATAGCAGATGGAAGTGGTTTTGAATCCATATTTAAAAGTTTGGGAGTCGATGTTGTGCTTAACGGCGGCCAATCTTCAAATCCAAGCACGGCACAGATAAAGGAAGCAGTTGAAAGTATAAATGCCAAAAATGTGTTGATTTTCCCAAATAACTCGAATATAATCATGGCTGCCAATTCAGTCAAGGATATGACAAATGGAAAAAAGGTCTTGGTAATAAACACCTCTACCGTCCAGCAGGGACTTGCGGCGTTGTTTGCCTTCAATCCGCAACAAGGTCTTCTTGAAAATGAAAGAAATTTCAAAGAAGTACTATCCACTGTGAAATCGATAGAGGTAACAAAGGCCGTGAGAGACAGTCAGGTTCAAAATGTAGAGGTCAAAAAGGATCAATACATAAGCCTTGTTGATGGAAATATCGTTTCTTCATCTGAATCAATTGATGACGTTATCTTCGATGCCCTTGAAAAAGCAAATGCAGACAAGGCAGAGGTCATAACGATCTTTTACGGCGAAGAGATCAACGAAGATGAAGCGAATGTACTTTTCAAAGAGTGTCAGATACGATATCCGTCCGCCGATATAGAACTTTATTACGGTGGACAGCCTTATTACCATTACCTGATATCCGTTGAATAAAGGAGGGTTTTTATGGCAAAAATACAGTTAACAAAAGAAGGATATGATTCGTTGAAGGAGGAACTCGCTGAATTAAAGGAAAAACTCATGAACGAGGTTGCAAAAAAGATAAAGGAAGCGCGGGAATTCGGAGATCTTAGCGAAAACAGCGAATATGATGAGGCAAAAAATGAGCAGGGAAAGATAAACAGCAGAATAAGCGAGATAGAAGAAATCCTTGCAAATGCGGTCATAATAGAGGGAAATAAAAACAATCACGAGGTTGGCATCGGCAATTACGTGAAATTAAAAGATCTAAGTACGGGTAAAGAGATGGAGTTGATGCTTGTTACCTCTCAGGAAGCAGACATTTTCAAGAACAAAATCTCGATAGACTCTCCTTTGGGCGAAGCCGTCAACAAGAAAAAAATAGGAGATACGATACGAGTTAAAGCGCCAAATGGCGTTAAAAGATACCTAATCTTGGAAGTTGAACAGAAATGAAATCACAATTGGTGGGGATCTGAATGGACGAGATTAGATCTAACAAAATAAAAGAAATTGAAGAAATAAGGAAATCCGGGATTAACCCTTATCCCTATTTTTTTAACGTAACTGAAAAAATATCACAAGTAAGAAAAAACTTTGATCATCTCAAAAATGGAGAAAAGGATGAAAGTGTGTCCTTTTCCATAGCGGGCCGCATTATGGCCGTCAGGTATCAAGGAAAGTCGATATTTTTTGTCATACAGGATTCGACAGATCAAATTCAGGGCTACCTTAACATCTCCTTGGGACAAGACAAATTTGGTTTTTTCAAAGATCACGTTAAAGTTGGGGATTTTATAGGTGTAAATGGCTTTCCGTTCAGATCCCACACGGGTGAACTGACGGTTTTCACTGCCGATTATCAAATTCTATCTAAAGCCATAAGGACTTTACCTGAAAAATGGCATGGACTCACAGACAAAGAAAAAATTTACAGGCAAAGGTACGTTGATATGATAGTGAACAGAGAATCCTTCAACAGATTCAAAATGAGGTACGAAATAATACGCATGATAAGAGATTTCATGAACTCAGAAGGATTCATAGAGGTTGAAACGCCGGTGCTTCAATTCGTCACAGGTGGTGCAACTGCAAGACCATTTATAACGCATCTCAACGCCCTCGATATAAACATGTACTTGAAGATCGCTCACGAACTCTATTTGAAAAGATACATAGTCGGCGGCTTCGATGCGGTTTACGAGATAGGAAAATGCTTCAGAAATGAAGGCATAGATTACAAGCATAATCCAGAATTCACCATGATCGAATGTTACAAGGCATACGTTGATTACAATTACATGATGGATTTGACGGAACGCCTTGTTTCGTACGTCATCGAAAAGGTGAATGGCACAACGAAGATAGAATACCAAGGAAAAGTTGTTGACTTCTCAAGACCATGGAAAAGAGTTAAGATGAGAGATTACATAAAAGCACACCTCGATGTGGACATACTCGAAGATCCGGACGATAAGATGATAAAAATTTTAAAAGCACACGATGCCCTTCCAGAGATCATGGAAAGGGGACATTACATAGAAAAATTGTGGGATCTCGTTGAGGACACAATTGTAAATCCCACCTTTTTGCTTGAACATCCCGTTGAAATATCGCCACTCGCAAAAAGGCACAGAGAAGATCCAAGAGTTACAGAAAGATTTGAAGTTATAGTACTTGGAAATGAACTTGCCAACGCATTCAGCGAACTCAACGATCCAATCGATCAAAGAGAAAGGTTTGAGGCGCAATCTGCTTTGAGAAATTCCGGCGATAAAGAAGCGCAGATGATGGATTTCGATTTTCTGCGGGCGATAGAGTACGGTATGCCTCCGACGGGAGGACTGGGCATAGGCATAGATAGACTTGTCATGTTTGCCACAAATGCCGCCACGATAAAAGATGTTATAGCATTCCCGCTTGTGAGGCCAGAGAACTTCGATGAAAGTGGCATGGAGATCGGTGAAGAATGAAAAAATACTTTGGCACAGATGGAGTCAGAGGCGTTGCAAATGAAGAATTGACGGCTGATCTCGCTTTCAAAATAGGAAAAGCAGCCTCTTACGTCTTAAAATCACACAATCATCAATTTAAAGACATACTCATAGCCAGAGACACAAGAATTTCTGGAGAAATGATAGAAAGTGCTTTGACGGCATCTCTACTTTCGATGGGATTAAACGTGACACTTTGCGGTGTAATGCCAACGCCCACTCTTGCGTGGCTTACAAGAAAGTATGAAACCGTTGGGTTCATGGTAAGCGCAAGCCATAATCCATGGATGCAAAATGGCATAAAGATATTCTCAAATGGATACAAATTGCAAGATGCGATAGAGGAAGAGATAGAATACAACCTTGATAAAGTTTTAAAAACAGGCTCGACTGTTGGAAAAATAGTTAGAGTCGATATGCTTCCCTCTTACGTCGAGTGGGTCGTCAAAAGGTACAAGGATCTTAGGGGAGAGAAACTCGCTTTCGATCTTGCCAATGGCGCTGCCGTATCTACCGTCCCAATTGTTGCAAGAGAAATTGGAATAGAAGCCGTGATTTTTAACGATAAACCTGATGGAAAAAATATAAACGAAAAGTGCGGAGCGCTTTACCTTGATTTCATGAAGGAAACCATAAAAGATATCGATGCATCATACGGCATCGTCAACGATGGTGATGCTGACAGATGCATGATCGTGAGCAAAGACGGGCACACGATAGATGGGGACGACATCATAGTTGTTAATGCCCTTAACATGAAAAAAGAAGGCAGGTTGAAAAATGACACCGTCGTGGGAACGGTCATGACAAACCTTGCCATAGAAGAATATTTTAAGAAAGCACGAATAAAATTCATAAGAACACAGGTTGGAGACAGATATGTACTTGAAAAGATGATGGAGATAGGTTCCAACATCGGCGGAGAGCAATCTGGCCATGTCATATTTCTTGACCTTGAAACAACCGGAGATGGACTCATCACAGCGCTTGAAACGATCAGGGCTTCAAAAATGATGAAGATCGATCTCGGTGCGTTTTCAAAGGGCATTCAAAGATACAGTCAAATTTTAGAAAATGTTGAAGTAAAAGACAAAAATGCGATCATGAACGATCCTGAGATCTTCAATTTCATGGAAAGATTACAAAGGTACGAAAATTTACGAGTTGTTTTAAGGCCATCTGGAACAGAACCACTTGTAAGGATAATGGTGGAAGGAAAAGATATGGAAATGGTGAGAAAAGTTGTGGATGAGGCCAAGCAAATCATTGAAAGGGTGAAGGATTCTGGAAAAGTTCATAAGAGTTAGAGGTGCGCGCGTTCATAACCTCAAAAATGTAAATGTGGAAATGCCACGAAATGCGCTTGTCATTTTCACGGGACCATCTGGTTCTGGAAAATCTTCTCTTGCTTTTGACACGATTCACGCGGAAGGACAAAGAAGGTATCTTGAATCCCTCTCGGCTTACGCGCGCCAGTTTCTTGGAGAGTTAAAACATCCAGACGTGGATGAAATCGAGGGCTTATCGCCAGTGATTGCCATAGATCAAAAAAGTGTATCTCACAACCCGAGATCAACGGTAGGCACGGTCACGGAAATAAATGATTATTTAAGATTGCTTTTTGCAAGGCTTGGAATTCCACACTGCGTTAAATGCGGAAGACCCCTTGAAAAGCAAAGTATAGATGAAATCATAGAAAGAATTGAAAAGAATTACAATGTTGGCACAAGAATAGCCATCTTGGCACCCCTTACAACTGAAAAAAAGGGAGAATACAAATCTCTCTTCGATTATCTTAGAAGGCGCGGCTTTTTAAGGGTAAACATAGATGGAAAAGATTATTCTCTCGAAGAAGAGATAAAGATAGAAAAACAAGTAAGACACACGATAAAGTTGATAGTTGATAGGCTAAAAGTTAACGAGGAGAATCATCAGAGGCTTGTTGAATCAGTCGAAATTGCCCTAAAAGAAGCGGATGGAAAAGTGGAAGTGTTCAACTACGAAAACGGCGGGATCGAATATTTCAGCGAAAAACTTGCGTGTCCCGTTTGCGGCATAAGTTTTCCAGAGATAAGCCCAAAACTTTTCTCTTTTAACTCTCCTTACGGCGCGTGTCCTTCTTGTGCTGGGATAGGCTATACCATAGAAGTCGGAGATGATCTCGTCGTAGATCCCACAAAACCCGTGAGGGAAGGCGGCATAGTACCTTACAAAAGTGGGAAAGCCTTTGTCGTCGATCTGATAGAAGAGATGATAAAAAAGATGGGTGGAAACCCTGACAAGCCTTTGGGAGAACTCAATACCAAAATTCAGCACGCCATTCTCAATGGAGGCCCAGGCTTTAAAGGATTGAAAGATCATCTTATGGATAGATTTCGTTATTCCGACTCACAAGAGGTTAAAGAGTGGATAGAAAAGAATTTTCTCGTTCAGAAAACGTGCTCTGCTTGTAACGGTAAAAGGCTGAAGCCTGAATCTTTGGCCGTCACTTTCAAGGGGAAAAACATAGCAGAAATATCAGACATGACTGTCAAAGAATCTTACGAGTTCTTCAACACGCTTTCTTTGACTCCAAAAGAGGAATCGATATCGCGAGAGATAATAATTGAAATAAAAAGAAGGCTTAAATTTCTCATAGATGTGGGCCTTGATTACCTTACACTTTCAAGGGCTGCCTCCACTTTGTCGGGGGGAGAATCCCAAAGGATAAAAATTGCGACGCAATTGGGATCGCGACTTGTTGGGGTGCTCTACATATTGGATGAGCCAACTATTGGACTTCATCAGAGAGACACAGACAGATTGATAAAGATGCTTGAAGACCTTAGAGACATTGGCAACACCGTGATAGTCGTTGAGCATGATGAACAGGTTATAAGATCGGGAGACTTTGTCGTCGACATAGGACCTGGAGCCGGAGAAAACGGTGGGAAAGTGCTTTACGCTGGAGATGTGAAAGGATTGACTTCCTCTGACACGTTGACGGGCAAATACCTGAGCAAAAGATTATCAATTCAAACTCCACAGAAAAGAAGAAAAAGTTCTCAATTTTTGACGATAAAGGGCGTTAAGCACAACAACCTTAAATCCATAGATGTTTCCATTCCGCTTGGCACCTTCACCTGCGTTACGGGCGTTTCTGGATCTGGCAAATCATCCCTTGTCATGGAAACGCTCTATCCCGTTTTGGCAAACAAAATATACAAAACACATCTTCCTCATGGAGATTACGAATCGATAGATGGAGTTGAGAAGGTAGACAAAGTTATTCTTGTCGATCAAAGTCCCATAGGAAGAACCCCACGATCTAATCCTGTAACTTACACAAAGGCTTTTGACGGTATACGCGAACTCTTTGCCATGACCGAAGAAGCGAGGATAAGGGGATATACGCCTGGCAGGTTCAGTTTTAACGTGAAGGGTGGAAGATGCGAAGCGTGCGCGGGTCAGGGCGTTGTGAAAGTTGAAATGAACTTTATGCCAGATGTTTACATAGAATGCGATGTGTGTGGCGGTAAAAGGTACAACAAAGAAACCTTGGAAGTCAAATACAAGGGGAAAGATATAAATGAAATTCTCGAAATGTCCGTCGACGAAGGCGTTGAATTCTTTTCGGGAATCCCCAAAATAGTTTTACCACTCAAAGCACTTCAAGATGTCGGACTTGGGTACATAAAATTGGGACAGCCTGCAACAACGCTTTCAGGCGGGGAAGCCCAGAGGGTTAAACTCTCCTCGGAATTGAGAAAAATATCTACGGGCAAGACAATGTACATACTCGATGAGCCGACAACGGGATTGCATTTTCACGATGTCAAAAAACTCATAGACGTGCTTCAAAAACTTGTGGATAAGGGAAATACGGTCGTTGTCGTAGAGCACAATCTTGATGTCATAAAAAATGCTGATTACGTGATAGATTTGGGTCCTGAAGGCGGAGAAAATGGCGGGTACATAGTTTCCCAGGGGACTCCAGAAGAAATATCCAATTCACAAAATTCTTACACTGGTGTATACTTAAAACAAATCTTAAATGGAACGACGGAAATGGCGGGATGCTAATTGAACTTGAAATCCTTGATAAGGGAAAAAATTTCCAAAGCATATTTTGATCTCTTCGGATCTGAACCGGTGGAATTCACGGTAGAAATAGCACCACAGAACTTTGGAGATTATTCGACGAATGTAGCGATGGTATGCGCGAAAAGTTTGAAGATGCCACCAAAAAAAATAGGTGAAAGATTAATCGAGGTCTTCAAACAAGATCCAGACTTTGAAGAGGTTGAAATTGCGGGGCCTGGTTTTTTGAATTTCAAACTTTCAAATTCACTTTACAAAAATTTGATTCAAAGGTACGCAAAGAAGATCGATCTGCCAAAAGCAAAGGTGGAGAAAATACAATTTGAATTTGTAAGTGCAAACCCCACGGGTCCTTTGACGGTTGGTCACGGAAGGCAGGCCATTATTGGTGACATATTGTCAAGATTAAACGCAGCGATCGGAAAAGATGTGACAAGGGAATATTACTTCAACGATGCTGGCCGTCAGATGAAGATGTTGGGTCATTCGACGTGGATAAGGTACAACGAACTTTACGGCAAAAAGTTCGAATTTGAAGAAGATGACTACGTTGCCGATTACCTTGTAGATGTTGCCAAATCCATATCTGATGAATATGGTGATAGATATGTTGGCAAGTGGGACGATGAAATTCAGTCATTTTTCACATCTTATGCGAGCAAGAAAATCTTCGAATGGATAAAAGGCACTCTTGATAAATTGAACGTGCACTTTGACGTTTACTTCAGCGAACAAACGCTTTACAAGACAGGCCTTACTCAAGAAGCAATGAAAATACTCAAAGACAGAGGGTACATATACGAAAAGGACGATTCAACGTGGTTTGCCGTATCGAAAATTCTTCCAAATGAAGATGATAGGGTCATAATAAGAAAAAATGGTGAACCAACTTACTTTTTCTCAGACATAGCCTACATGTTGAATAAATACAGGCGCGGATTTGAAAAGGTTTATTACATCTGGGGCGCAGACCACCATGGTTACATCCCAAGAATGACGGCCGTCTCAAAGGCGCTTGGAATACCAGATGGATTTTTCAACGTAATTCTTCATCAATTTGTCACGCTCAAAAATGGAGAAGAGATCGTGAGAATGTCAAAAAGGCACGGCGAATTTGTCACATTAGAAGATCTCATAGATGCGGTTGGAGTCGATGCCACAAGGTATTTCTTTGCAATGATGGATCCAGACACAACGCTTGTCTTCGACGTTGATTTGGCGAAGTCGAAAAGAATGGACAATCCAGTTTATTACATTCAATACGCGCACGCAAGAATATCCAGTTTGATGAAAAATGCTCGTGAAAAGGGCATAGAGTATGAAGATGCCACTCTTAAAACCATTTCAAAAGATGAAGGATTGCTTGTGAGAGAAATGGACGAATTTCAAGAAGTCGTTTTAACGGCCGTCGAACAGGCAAAACCCCAGAAACTTTGCAATTACGCTTATTCTCTCGCTGAAAAATTTCATTCTTACTACACAGATCACAGAATAGTCGATCCCGAAAACGTGGAAATATCCAAAGATCGATTGAAACTTTGTGCATGCGTTAAAAATACGCTTGAGATTACACTTTCACTCATCGGTGTTAGTGCGCCAGATGAAATGTAGGAGGTTTACGATGAAAAAGTACCTTATTTTGATAGCGTTGATGATTTCACTCGTATCGGTGATCTCGTTCTCACAAACACAGACGATATCCTTTTTAAAAATTGAGGGAAACACGAGCCTCGCGACTTCTATGATAACCTCAAAATTATCTAATGCCGTTAAAATAGGTCAACCCTTGAACACAGCGGCACTTTATCAGGCACTTCAATCGCTTTACGAAACAGGCTACTTTTCTTACATAGAACCCAAGATAGAATATTCCCCAATTGGCCCAGGCCTTGTAATCGTACTTACCGAAAATCCGGTGATCAAATCCGTAAATGTCAAGATAAATGGCCCAAATCTTGTGAAACTGGATGACGTTGAAAAGGCTGTGACGGTCAAAGCGAGCAGCGTTTTGAATCTTGTGGAACTTAAAAATTCCTTTCAAAATATTTTGAACCTTTACACGAATGCAGGCTACCTTGCGAACATAATTGGCATACAGACGAACATAGTTCAAAACGGCAACAAGATCATCGTGCCTGACGGATCGCTTGTTATAACCGTAAACGAATATGCAGTATGGAATCTCAAACTCACTGGCGACTATGGCAATTTGACAGTTGATCAAATATTGAAAAGCACGGGCCTTTTCACGATGAAAGATTACGAATCGATGAATCCCATTCAGAAATTCTTTTCAGATCCAAATAATGCTTACCTTAAATTCTCAACAGTTCAAGACTTTCAGGCCAAACTCTTTCAAATGGGATATTTTTCACCGGAGACCACGCTTGGCTTTGCAACGGCAACTGACGTTGCCTCCTCTTTCAAATTGCCGGCTTTAGATCTTGTCGTGAACGCAAAACTTGCACGGGTGATACAATCAGGACTGCCCATCACGGGATACTATTTCACCGGTGTCACCGAAGTGGATCCGGCGAAACTGGCCGAATATGCCGGCATAACTGCTCCTTCAACGACAAACAACTTCACGCAACTCGAGCAGTTGGCAAAGATAAACGCCTACTACCAAAACAAAGGGTTCTTGCTGACTTCTGCCCAAGTCATATACCACAAATTTGAAACGATGAATGGTGGATTTTTAGAGTACAAAGTAATTGAGAGGCACATTGGGAAAATAGAAATAACTGGCAACACAAAGACGAAAACTTACCTTATAATGCGCGAACTTGCCTTTAAAACTGGCGATCCAGTCACAACTCAAAGTATCGTGCAAACTTACAACAACCTCAACAACACTCAATTTTTCTCAAGCGTATCCATCACACCATCGCTTCCTTCGACCGATTCCACAACGGTGAACATGATAATAAGCGTTAAGGAAAATGATAAACCGAGACAGATAGGAGCATCTTTATCGATAGGTCAGCCAGGGCAGGGACAGCCATGGTACGAAGGAATAACTGGAAGTGGAAATATTAGCATCGTGAACATGACCGGAATAGGAGATACCTTGTCTGGACAAATTACCCTTGGAGTCAATCCAACGGCAAATATAACTTACGGAGTCATATTTCCTCTGAATTTGCCGATGAATTTCACATCAAGCATATATTACAGCACAGTCCAGCCTTTTGTGGTGACAAATGGTCAAACACTTTATTACAACGAAACGGAAGCCGGGATTTCGGCAAGCATAGGATATCAACCAGACGTTTACACCTCTTACAACCTTGGAGGAAATTTTTACTTTTTCAACAAAAGTCAAGGTTCAACGCCTATTTCTCCGTCCCTGATGGGCGCAGCAACGGGTACGTGCAGATCTGTTACGCTTTCCTACAATTACACCAACGTTAACAACGTATTTTTGACGACTGGCGGCGTAAAATTTGGAGGCACCCTGTCTTACGCTGGATTCGGCGGTCAGGAAAATTATCTTCAAGGATACGTAAGCGCATCCGGATACCTACCAATTCTGCCAAATTTCGCCGTTGCTGGAAGAGTCTTGATAGGCGATGGTTATGGAACTGATTTTTACGTTGGAGGTCCAACAACTGTAAGGGGCTGGAATCAAGAGGCTGGCCTTCAGGAGTTCGTGTCGAACCTTGAATTGAGATACGTTGTAAACTCTCAAGACGTTCCAATAATGCTGACGGCTTTTTACGATTTTGGAGGGGCTGGAGATCAACTCTTGACTTACGGGACCATTCAGAACCAATTCATGAACTCGTTGGGCGTTGGCATAGATTTCAACATACCTTACCTCGGAGTTTTAAGATTTGATTTCCCATTCAAAGTTTCGAATGGAAGTCTGGTATACTCTGGACTTTCTTTTGGAGTGGGAGAGATGTTCTGAACGCATGCAACACACAAGCGTACTTTTGGAGGAAGTCGTAAATGGCCTTGAAAATCTCCAAAATGGTGGGATATGCGTCGACTGTACCATAGGTGGCGGAGGCCACGCTGAAGCGTTAATCTTAAAATATCCCAAGATCTCGATAATAGGAATAGACAGGGATCCACAAGCGATCAAAATTGCCAGTGAAAGGCTTTCGCCTTTTGGAATGCGTGTGAGAATCTTTCAAAGCAGTTTTTCCGAACTTGATAACCTGCTCGATGATCTTAAAATAGATAAGGTCGATGCAATTCTCGCCGATCTTGGCCTTTCGTCCTTTCAAATAGACGATGCGCAAAGGGGCTTTTCTTTCAAAAAGTCATCTCTACTCGATATGAGAATGGGCCTTAACGATAAAAGTGCCTTAGATGTCGTAAACACTTACAGTGCTGGAGAGATCGAACGCGTTATACGCGATTTTTCCGAAGAACGTTTTGCAAAAAGAATAACAAGTAGTATAATCGAAAAAAGGCCCATTGAAACAACTGATGAACTGGTGAAAGTGATCTTTTCGTCTCTTCCGTCTTACGCAAAAAAAGATTGGAAGAAGGTTGTTACACGTGTTTTTCAAGCAATTAGAATAGAAGTTAACGACGAACTCAAGAATCTTGAGAAATTGCTTGAAATTTCGAAGAGAAGGCTCAACGTTGGTGGAAGAATAGCGGTGATATCTTTTCATTCTCTTGAGGACAGAATTGTCAAATACGCTCTCAAAGAGAAGGAATTCATGCCTATCACAAAAAAGCCCATAATTCCAACGGCTGAGGAGCGGACTTTAAACCCAAGGTCAAGAAGCGCAAAATTAAGAATCTCAGAAAGGGTGTGAGATTTGTGGAAGATGTAAGAATCAATTCATTGCAACAAACACAACAATCTACTCAAGAAGTTGCGGAAGTTAAAACATCGGAAGGAATAGGAGTTATAAGATCTGTCGTCATAGGTATGACAGTTTTTGCCGTGCTTTCCGTTCCTTTGCTCCTTAACGTTCAAACTCTGAATTACAATTCACAGATAACGAATATGACTTACGAAATGAACGTCATGAATTCAAAAATAACAGATCTAAAGACGACGATGAATATTTATCTTGAAGGGAAATTCCCAAACACCATAACTTTTAAAGAAAATGGTCAGACTTTCTTCGTGAGAAGTGTAAATCCCAACATAAAAGGAGATGCCAAACTGGCAGCTCAACTCACCGGCCAATAAAATAAGATGAATGATTGGAAGATACGCACAGTACTGATCGTCATTCTTGGCGCTTTTGTCTTTTATCTTGTCAGAGGAGCCTTTATAGTTTTCAATTTTCGAAAGACTCAAATTCCCCCAGCAGTTATAACCTTACCGGCGCCAGGGGGAGATATATTGGGTGCCAACGATCAGCCCATACTTCAAAATACACTCTCATACGATGTCTACATAGACGTGGGTTATGCAAAAACTCTATCGGCCTTGGAAGGGTGGAAATATCCAGACAGGATTATTCAAGTACTGAATTATTTTGGAAAGCAGGATTCAAAAACGGTTTCATCCATTTTGCAGTCTGGAAAAGGTGGAATTGAGGTCGGTCTTGTTGATGAGCAGATGATAAAAAATCTCCCATCAGATCTTTCGAGTTTTCTCAACATTCAAAGAGTTTACGTGCAAACGAAGGTGGCGACGCCGCTCGCTATAATCGCCAAAGCAATTCAAGGAGAATACGATCAATACGTTAAGCCAAAAGAAAATGGCGAATTGATTTACAACGCTTTGGGACCTTACGCGATGACCTCAGGCATAAAGAAACTTGTTGAGCCAATTGGAGGGGACACCGTTATAACCACGATAAATCCTTCAATTCAATCTTTTGCCCAACAAGCAATACAACATGCCGTCACCACCAATGCTGCAAGCGGGGGCGAGGTCATAGTATCGGATCCAAAAACCGGAGCTATAATCGCGATGGCGACGACATGGCCGTGGGATGCACCCGTAATGAATGTTTTCGAACCTGGATCATCCATAAAACCTCTCATTTTTTCCGCCGCACTTCAAGAGGGAATCGTGAACGTAAACACGACATTCAATGGGCCTTATTACATCCCAGATCCGAACATACCGCTTGTAATAAAGGACGTCGAAAATCATCCATGGCCAATAGATCTGAGAGACGCCCTTGTTTATTCTTCAGATGTGGCTGAAATGCAGATAGCGACGAGATTCATAAACGCAATTGGAGACAAGGCGTATTATGACATGTTTTTGAAATTTGGATTTGGCCATAAAACAGGCATAGATCTCCCAGGCGAAGTGAGCGGTTTTCTCACGCCACCTTCTCAATGGTATGGCATAGGTGGTCAGGAAATGGCAATAGGGCAGAGCATAGCCGTAACGGGCGTGCAACTCATAACCGCACTTAATGCCGTTGCGAATGGCGGATACATAATCAAGCCCCATATCATGAAAGAAATCATCTCGCCATCTGGGAGCATCGTGAGTATTTACACACCTCAGGCAACGCAAATCTTCAATTCAGAGGTTACACAGATAGTAAGAAGTTTTATGGTCGATGTTGTTGAAAAGGGAACTGGTATACCCGCTAAATTACCTGGAGTACTTGTCGGAGGAAAAACGGGAACGGCAGAAAAATCAGTTAACGGTAAAGTATCGACAAAAGGACCGTATTTTTCGATATTCTATGGATTTTTCCCCGCCGACGATCCGCAATATTCTATCCTCGTCATGGTAGATCAACCTTCAAAAGGGCTTTATTACGGAGAAGATGTTGCGGCACCAGTTTTCCATGATATTGGAGAATACATACTGAAGATGAATAACCTTCAGCAGGATCAAAATCATCTCTTTTCGTCATTTCAAATGCCAAATCTGAAAGGATTGACGCTTAACGAAAGCCTTTACTTACTTGGCGAAATGTCCGTTCCAGCAACGGAGATATCCTTCAGTGGAAATGGCGTTGTCGTAAGTCAGACGCCACCTCCAAATACGCCAATGAGCAAAGTGAAAAGCATCAACCTAACACTTAGTCCTTCATTTTAAGTCGAGGAGTCAAAAATGAGTAAACTTTTGTGCTACAAATTGAGAAAGACTTTTGGGAAGAGGCTGGCAGTTGAAGACGTCTCCCTCTCCATAGATAGCGGAAGGGTTATAGGCATTTTAGGCCCAAACGGTGCCGGTAAAACGACCATTTTCAACATGATATTGGGACTTGTGATTCCAGATTCTGGTCATATCTTTAAAGACGCAACGGAAATAACGAACATGCCAGTTTACCTCAGGGCAAGGAATGGGATTACCTACCTTGCGCAGGAATCTTCGATATTCAGCGGATTATCAGTCGAGGATAACTTAAGGCTCGTGCTGGAGAATTTCAATCATTCGAAAAGCGCGATCAACACAAGGATAAAAGAACTTTTATCAAGGTTTGGACTTATCTCAATGGCAAAACAAAGGGCAGACTTGCTCTCGGGTGGAGAAAAGAGAAGGCTTGAAATAGCGAGAATGATGACCCTGTCGCCGAGTTTTTTGCTGCTTGATGAACCATTCGGCGGAGTTGATCCAATGACTGTCAAGGAGATACAAAAGATCGTTGGCGAACTGAAAAATAACGGACTTGGAATCATAATAACAGATCACTCTGTTGAAAGAATAGTTGAGACAGTCGATGAAATGTACGTTATACATAAAGGTAAAATTCTTGCTCATGGTCTTCCAGAAAATGTTTTACGCGATGAAAATGTGATAAAGAACTTTCTCGGAGAATAGAAAGGAGGTACAAAATGGAATTAAAAGATGATGTTTCGATAGTACTTTGTGGAGAGGCAGGTCAAGGCATTCAAACCGTTGAAAGATTTCTCACAAGGGTTTTGAAATTCGATGGTTTCAACGTCTTTGCCGCGAAAGAATACATGTCAAGGGTCAGAGGAGGGTTTAATTCGACCGAAATAAGGGTCTCTTCAAACCGCGTGAAAAGTTTCGTCGACAGGATAGACATACTTGTTACCCTCAAAAAGGGATCTATCGAACATTTGAAAAAAAGAGTAAGCAATGAGACACTCATACTTGGCGAAAAGGCAAATGTAGACGATGGATACGATTTTGTTGAAATGCCCTTTACTCAGATAGCAACTGAAATTGGGGACAAGATATTTTCAAACATAGTTGCGGTTGGATCCATTTCTGCCATGCTGAACGTTGAATTTGATACGATAGAGGAATTCTTGAAGGCGTTTTTTGCCAAAAAGGGCCAAGATATCGTTGACAAAAATGTAAGAGCGGCCAAAAAAGGTTACGATCTCGGATTGGAATTGGTCAAAGAAGGAAAGATAAAAGTAGAGGTGAAAAAAGACAAGACCGTCAAGGACGATCTCATATTTGACGGTGCAACGGCCATAGGCATGGGAGCTATAGCGGGAGGATGTAACTTCATCTCATCTTATCCAATGACTCCCTCGACGGGCGTGTTAACCTTTCTTTCCGAGCATGCAAAAGAATTTGGAATCGTTGCAGAACAGGCTGAGGATGAAATAAGCGCCGTGAATATGGCAATTGGTGCCTGGTTTGCTGGGGCGCGTGCCATGGTCACAACGGCAGGCGGCGGCTTTGCCTTAATGGTTGAGGGCATGAGCCTTGCAGGCATGATAGAAAGCCCGCTTGTCGTGAATCTTGGTCAAAGGCCTGCGCCGGCAACTGGATTGCCCACAAGAACAGAACAGGGAGATCTGCTTTTTGCACTTTATTCTGGTCATGGAGAATTTCCAAAAATACTCCTTGCGCCAGGCACGCTTGAAGATGCATTTTACCTTACACAAAAGGCTTTTTACTTTGCAGACAAATTCCAAGTGCCAGTCATAATATTAAGCGATCAATACCTTATCGATTCTTATTACAACGTCAAAAATCTTGATCTTCCAAAAAGCGCTCCACAAAAATTCGTCGTTGAAACCACAAAAGATTACAAACGTTATGCTTTAACTCAAGATGGTATATCGCCGCGCGGAATACCGGGCGGTGAAGGCCTTGTAGACGTTGACAGCGATGAGCACGATGAATCAGGTCACATAACGGAAGATCTTGAGTTAAGGGTAAAGATGGTTGATAAAAGATTGAAAAAATTTGATGCCATAAAGGCCGAGATCATACCCCCAGAATTGATAGGGTCTCAAAAATACGACACAATTGTGGTTGGATGGGGATCGACTTACGGACCGATAAGAGAAGCCATCGAAAAGATAGGCGACAATCACACGGCCTTTCTTTACTTCAAGCAGGTGTATCCTCTCCATCCAGATACCAAAAAATATCTTCAGTCTGCCAAGAAAAAGATCATAGTTGAAAATAACGCAACAGCCCAATTCGCACATCTCATAAAGTCCGAAACTGGAATGGATTTTGACGTTAAGATCCTTAAATACAACGGCATGCCATTTTCCACCGAAGAGATCATTTCAAGATTAAGAGAAGGCAGGTGATCAAGATGGACAAGAAAATCTTTGACATGGGACCCATTGATATCGCATGGTGTCCGGGATGTGGTGACTACGGTATCCTTAATGCCGTAAAACAGGCTCTTGCAGAACTTAACATACCTCCAGAAAAACTTGTCATAGTTTCTGGAATAGGCCAAGCCGCGAAATTGCCACATTACATGAGAACAAACTTTTTCAACGGATTGCATGGAAGGGCTATTCCGCCGGCAACGGCCATAAAAATCACGAACCCAGAACTCGTTGTCATAGCGGAAAGTGGAGATGGCGATATATACGGTGAAGGAGGAAATCATTTCCTTCACGCGATGAGAAGAAATCCAGACATAACCGTTATAGTTCACGATAACATGGTCTATGGACTAACAAAGGGTCAGGCTTCGCCAACAAGTCGTGAGGGATTCAAGACTCCAGTTCAAGTTGAGGGAGTGATACTTAAACCATTTAACCCAATCGCAGTTTCAATAGCCAATGGCGCATCTTTTGTCGCAAGAGCCTCAATAACCGACATACCAGGAACCGTTAAAATTTTAAAGCAGGCCATCCAGCATAAGGGATTCTCACTTGTTGACCTTTTCCAACCATGCGTAACTTTCAACAAGCTTAACACCTATCAATGGTTCAGAGAAAACACTTATTACCTTGAAGATACTTACGATCCTCACGATAGAATTGAAGCGTTGAAAAGATCTTTTGAAGAAGACAAATTCCCACTTGGCGTTTTCTACGTAAAAGAGGAGAAGACCTTCGAAGAAAACAACATGGCTTACGAAATAGACAAAACACCATTGTACAAAAGAGAGGTTGATCTCAAAAAATTATCAAATCTCGTTGAATCGATGAGAAATGGATAATTAGAGATTAACAAAGGGCGACAAGACAAAGTCGCCCTTTG
>JAVRKN010000002.1:0-2268 GCA_031962405.1 Athalassotoga sp.
ATATTCTATTCCTTAGAAGAGTTCAGTCAAGCGCTTTGCCGTAGATGATTTTTGCCATCAGAAAGGCTGTCGTCAAGACAACTGCGCCAAATAGCAAACCGCTTGCCGCAAGTTGGGAAGAGCCTGAAAGTATATGACCGCTTGCACAACCGCCTGCCATTCTTGCACCGAAGAGAACAAGAAAAGCACCTCCGAATGCAGCCCAATTTCTTTTGGACTGGCTTGATCCAAATCTTTTCTTCCACACAGGAGGTATATCCTTTTTGTATCCCATCCATCTTCTTGTCAAGAAGACAGAAGATATAAGGCCACCCAAAAAAGTGCCAAGATCACTTATTGGTTCCCATCCTATCTTTCCAAGCACATCTAAAGTACCATTATGAATGGGCAAAAGATTTGCAAGATAGGGGAGATTAGGAATTGCCTTGGGCCAAAAGGCGTATATGAAAAGGCCACCCAGCCACGAGAATGTTGTCGATTCTCCAAAGATTTGCCTTAACATTATAACGGCCGATGTCGTTATCGCAAATGCAAGGGCAAGCAAGAAAACTATTCTTGAAGCCTCGATTGTGGACGCTTCAGCAACGGGCATAACCCATTTTCTCATCTTAGGATACCTTTGGACATATTCATCTGTCCATGGAGAATGCAACTGCTCACCAGGCTCAGTTTTGCCAAGAAAATGCCATCCGCATCCCTTTTTGCCCTGAGGAAATCTTGGTATGAAAAACCACATCCCTATAAAGGCAACGGCAAATAAAATCCCAACAAACCATGCGCCGACAGCATTTCCATTTGCAAGTGCGAGTGCTATCGAAACAGGACCATAATTCGCCGCTTTAACAAGCGCTCCACTTAATGGGCCGTATATCAAAGACCATAAAAGCGCACCAAGCAATCCTCCTCCGAGTGCCCACCACGCTTCACGTCTTCCTTGGCCAAGAGCAATCCATATAGTACCAGGAAAATATCCTGCTATGGCAGTTCCTATGCCAAAGAAAATTCCACCGATTATTATGCCCCAAAAATAGAGATCTTTGAATCCCCAATTCAAGTGTACACCCAACATATTCACGAAATACAGCAAGAAGATGGCTATCCCCACTACCAAGCCAAAGCATATGATAAGTAATCTGTCTCTCCAGGCAACGGCCTTTATAACGACATCTGGATCGGAAAAGTTCCACATCTCAAGCATCATGCCAAGAATTATGCCCGGAAATAACCCAACGCCAATCGCCGCATGATGATAAAAAATTCCGCCAATGAACAACAGCAAAGATGAAAAAACCAAAACGAATGCTATCATCCACGGCATCATTCCAACTTTTTCTTCCCTTACCTTCAACGGAACTTCTTTACCATTTTCTGTCATACTTACCCACCTCCATTTTAGAACTATGAAATTAAATTTGAAATTTTTTCAAGCAATAATTCCCATAGTTCTTAAAAACATGTAAATTGCAAGAGCGATGACAAAGTAAGCGAAGATCTTGGTAAGTGACCCCGGCTTTATCTTTTTGGCTATCAAAACGCCTATGACTATGCCTACTATCGCGCCTATCACAAGCCACAACGCTATTCCCCACTCTATCGTACCGACGCCGCTAAGCCTTGATAATATTCCCCACAAACAGTTAAGCGCTATGATCATAAGGCTCGTTGCTATGGCATGTTTCATTGGGAAATCAAGCACTAAAACGAGCACGGGGACTATTAAAAAACCTCCTCCAACACCGAAAAAGCCTGTCATAAAACCTATAAAAAGCCCCGCTCCAACGAATTTAGACCATTCAGAAAAACCTTTTACATTTTTCAAAGAGGGAATACCGGTATCCTTTGCATAATTTTTTTGTCTTAACATCATTATTCCTATTATCACCATCAAAGCCGCAAAGAGATAAAGTATCAAAGTCGATGGCAACAAAGCGTTGAAATAGGATCCCAAAAACGCGCCAAGTATGCCGGCTATTGCAAAGAGAAATCCTATTCTCCAGTGCAGATATTTAGTCTTACCCATCGTGTATTGAATGGCACCGGCGAGCGCCCCCACACCAACGATGACAAGGCTCGTACCAGTTGCGTTGTGTACATTCATGTTAAGCAAGTATATCAATATAGGGATAGTTATTATCGATCCGCCAGCACCAGTTAATCCCAATGAAAGACCTATAACAGAACCATAAAGGATACCAAGCAAATTCATTTTCTCACCTCATTTGAATGAGTTTTACTTCGATTAACGTTTATTGAATTTAAAATTTGAAT
>JAVRKN010000002.1:2368-7111 GCA_031962405.1 Athalassotoga sp.
CTAATGTCTAATCTCTAATCTTTGATCTCTATTTGCCATATGCCATAGGCTATATGCTATTTGCTGTTTTATAATTGGCTCCGACATGTGCCCATTCGGAAGCTGGTCCTCACTTCGTTGCGGAGGCTTCCTCACGGGCATCATGTCCTCCGCCTTATTCCATTTGCCATACGCTATATGCCCATTTGCTATATGCCATGTGCTGTTTTTGATGGGCTTCGGCAGGCACCCTCTCGATGTCTGGTCCTCGCTGCGCTGCGGAGGCCATCTCGAGGGCATCCTGCCCTCCGCCTCACTATTCCCTAATCCCTAATGCCTAATCTCTATGCGCCATATGCTATATGCTATACGCCGTCTAAATGAACATTCAACCTTTGAAGTTGGTTGAGTATAAACAGTATAATCTTGACCTCTTATTTTGTCAAATAAAAATTCTTTATGAGATCATAAGCAAATCTTAATTGCGTCTGCGATCAATCCTGCCCTTCGCCAAACCGTCCACTAATCCCTAATCTCTACTCCCTAATCCCTAATGTCTAATCCCTAATCTCTGTTTTCGTACCCCATTCTGAATCAACTTTGACAAATCAAATAGGGGTATAGATTTTTTAAATTTGACTCGATCATGAGATTAGATTTAGAATCTCATTGTGTTGAATATAGTTTAGCACGTCAAGAGGTGTTTAAAATTTTAAAGGTGCTTTTTCATATCGATGAATCGGTGATGTGGGAGTTGGTTGTTAAAAATCTGAATAATTTTTTGAAAGATTACGAGGGAGAAGTTCAAATAAGCGTTGTGGCAAATGGCGATGCCGTTAATGGCTATTTGGATACCAGAGTTGTGAACAAATTGAAAAATTTTCCGGCCAATGTGAAATTTATAGCATGTCGTAATTCTTTGAAGATGGAAAAGATATCAGAAGATGCTATTCCGGAGTTCATACAAAAAGTGCAATCTGGAGTTGTTGAAATAGCAAAACTTGAAGAAGAAGGATACAAATATATAAAACCTTAAATTAAGTTAAGGAGTGAAGAAGATGAAAAGTGTGGATGTTTTGACCATAGGAGCTGGTGGTGGAGCGTATCCTGCGGGCTTTAGACTTGCTAAAAGCGGCAAAAATGTTGTTATGGTAGATCCAAAGGGAGTTATGAGTGGCAATTGTCTTGCCGAAGGATGCGTTCCATCCAAATCGATGAGAGAATCTATCGAACTTTACAGGTTGTCCAAAAAAGCAGACTTTTTTGGTTTAAATGGAGAGTTAAAATTTGATTATGAAAAGATAATCAAACATAAAGATTACGTCCAAAGATTAAGATATGATCAGCACGCTGAAGAGTTAAAAGAAGCATCAGACCATCTCCAACTTGTCAAAGGTGTGGCCTCTTTTGTTGATGATCATGTTGTCGAAGTACAAATGGATAATGGAAGGGAACTTTACAAGGCTGACCACATCATAATAGCAAGCGGAGAAGAGATATCAACTTTGCCTGTAAAAGGTGCTGAATTGTGCGTGACCTCTCATGACATCTTTGCCCTCAATCCAAATGTAAAGACATTTCCATCCTCTATGACAATCATTGGCGCAGGATATATAGCGTTGGAAACGGCAACTTTTTTCAATGAACTTGGAACGAGGGTGCACGTTTTGGGAAGAAGAGGAATTCTCACATCTGTTGAACCTGGTCTTTCGGAAAAATTCACAAAATTAATCGATCCAAAAATAAAGATAGAAATCGGTACAAAGATAAAAGAAATAAGGAAAAACGGAAATGGTTACAAAGTGCTGTATGAAAAAGATGGTAAAGATTATTCAACGGATTCAGATCTGGTGATGATGGCCGTTGGCAGGAAGGCACTTCTTCCAAATGGCATAGACAAGTTGGGCATAAAAGTAAATGAGAAGGGGAGGATAGTCGTTAACTCCGCCATGCAAACGAATATACCTCACATATACGCGTGTGGAGATGTTAACGGTATAGCACCATTTTTTCATGCCGCGGTAAGAGAGTCTTTGGTAGCTGCCAACAACATTTTAGGCGGTGATAAGCCTTTAGATTATCTGAATCATTACGCAATTCCTGCCACCGTTTTTACCTTTCCAAAGATTTCATACGTGGGAATAATGCCAAGTATCGCACAAAAAATGGGCATCGAAATAGCGGAGGCGGATTACCAATTCAAAATAGATTCGAGGGCTCAAATATATGGCGATATGGATGGCGAAATAAGGGAATTTTTCGATGTCAAAACCATGAAAATCATAGGAGCATGGGTAATTGGCATAGATGCCGATAGTCTCATAGGAGAATTAGGTACAGCCGTTGCTAATGGTTTAAACGTTAAACAGATAAGTGAATTTGCAGATCAACATCCAACAACCGCAGAAGGAATCTCAAAGGCTGCAAGAAAACTTTTATAAGAGGTGATAAAATGACCAACGTTACTCTTTTTAAGCCCGGCGCCGAGATTACCATCGACGACGCACAGTGTATAGGATGCAGGAAATGCGTTGAAGTATGTCCAGAAGATGTCTACACGCTTGAGAGAAGACCTGGAGAGACAGATCCTAACAGAGAATTCAAATCCGTGGCAGTCGCTCCTGAAAAATGTATATTGTGTCTTTCATGCCTTGAAATATGCGCAAAAGATGCGATATTCATCTATGGAAAACAATAGAGGTGATTGAAATGGCAGGACCACTTTTAAAAGAACAACTGCTTTTGCCAAGACATAATTGGAAAGATGTAACCGATAAATTAGTCAACAAACTTGAATTGAAACATGAGCCTGTTGGAGTTTACCTTGTACCATCGGAGAATTTTGAAAGATACGAGAAGTACTTCGAGTCAATACCAAGGCCTAAGGGTAAATTAACTTATTGTCAGGCTGTTGAAACTGTTAGAGGATCGACTAATTATTCTGGTTTTAAGGATATACCAGATGCTTTGAAATTGATGGCAGAAGATTTTCTCTGTTCAGCAGGGGCTGCGAATCTTGGATTTTACGATCTGCCAGAGCCAATTAAAAATGGAGAAAGAGATTTTCTTTTAAGAAGATTTTATTCTATGGAATCTTCCCAAATGGTAAGAAGCATGATTCCCCATTTCGAGGCTGGCAGTGTGAAAGAAGCCATAATTTTTAAACTTTCTAAAGCTCCAGTCGAACCGCAAGTCATCCTTGTTTTTGGATTGCCTGCCCAAATCCTCTCACTTGAAGGACCATACGTTATGAGAAATGGAGAAAGGATTTACGCGGATTTGCTTGGAACGTGTGGTGTATGTGCTGAGATGACGGTATCGCCTATTATGAACAGAAAGATGAATCTCTCGACTCTTTGCGGAGGAGCAAGGGCTCATGCTTTCAAAGATCCGGCAGAGATGGGAATTGGCATTCCAGCCGAATATTTTCCCAACCTCGTTGAAGATCTTCTCAACAGGCAAAATATACCAAAAAGGCAAGATTTACCAAAATCGCTTCAATGAAGCCAAAAGAAAATACCATTGCAAAAATAGACGCTTTATTTCAAAGAATATACGAGTCAAAATTTTTTGATCTAAAAAAAGATGGAGACCTTTTGAACCAAATCAAAGATTTGCAAGAACATATTCATTCGATGAATTTACACAAGGCAAAGGTCTCCTACTTTGCAACTGTTAAATCAAAGTTAAACGAGATCGTTGAAAAGATGGAGATGTCAAATATCAATTTGAATGATTTAAAAGAGTCCATTTATAACCTTAAGAAGTATACGTGAAAAGTGGCGAGCATGACTTGCTCCGGCATATGTCCATTCGGAAGATATCCTCGCAAGGCGCCGAATCCTTTGGGGCATCATGCTCTCCGCTAAGGTTCGGAATTTAAAGGTGATTTAGTGTAGTGTAAATTGGGAAAAATTGAAAGGAGTGAAGATGTTGAAAAAACTACTTGTCATAATTTCAAATGAAAATAAAGATATGATAAAATTTGCGCTTAACTTCACACTTAACGTCAAACAATCTGGGAACTATGAGGATGTAAAGCTTTTCTTCTTTGGCCCAAGTCAAAAGATCATTTCCGAGAATCAGGATTTGCAAAAATTATTCGTTAAGGTTGTACAAGAGGGAAAGTTTGCACCTGTTGCGTGCATAAATGTTTCCAATGCTTACGGTATAAAACAAAAATTGGAAGAAATTGGATTCACCCTCACACCGATAGGAGCGGATATAACAAAGGCCATAAATTCAGATTACATACCACTGACATTTTAGGATTCAAGTTTGGTGAGCAATGATGCCCAATGATGAATTAAAAGAAATCGAACTTAAAATCTTAAAATATCACAAGTTAATGGGGGCAGATTATTCAAAACTCATCTCTCACAGGTTTGGTATAAGCCTAAATGAAGCGATGGAAATACATAAAAATCTTTTTGATCTTGGTTTTCTTGAAAAAGTAAGTGGCAGAATAGTTAACTACCATACCAACGTTAAAAGACTGAAAACCATCAAACATAGAAATCATACATATTACGTTTTAAGCCGAAAAGGCGAACTTTTCTTAAGAGAGTATGAAAGGGAATTCGGTGAAATCGAGTTGGATCTGAAGTATCCTTACAAAAGGTAAGAGGCATCTAAGGTCTGTACAAAGATAAGGACCAGATTTCGACGGTCACGTGCCGGAGCAGGAAAACAGTGACGCGTAACGCGTGACGAGTGATCAGTAAAGGCAAAGACAGGGATTAGAGATTAGACATTAGAGATTAG
>JAVRKN010000002.1:7211-15363 GCA_031962405.1 Athalassotoga sp.
ATAGCATATGGCAAATACAGGCATTAGGGAATAGAGATTAGGCATTAGGGATTAGTAGGGGTTAGAGATTAGGGATTAGTGAGCGGTTATGGCGAAGGGCAGGATGCCTTTGAGATGTCCTCCGCAGCGTCAGCGAGGACCAGACATCGAGGAGGCACCTGCCGAAGCCGATCAAGAAACAGCGTATGGCGAATAGCAAATGGTCGAATTTAAAAAATTTAGAGCACCTGGATGCTTTCAATTATTCTCATAGCCTCTTCGGCCGTTTTTGCAATTCGAACTTCTACAATTCTATTTTCATCGAAATATTTTCCATCGACGAGATCTTTTGTCATCCTTTCAGTCCAGCCACCGGTTCCATCCATTAAAATTATGGGTATTTTTTTCAAATAAGCGGCAAATAGTTCAAGGGCAGTGCCCGATCTTCCTCCTATACTTATCACCGCATCAGCATTGTACATCATGAAGACAGAACTTATTGAAGCGTCGAACCCCATCTCTATTCCGATCGTCAGATAATCATTTCCCTTTTCATGACCTGAAAGCATGCCAATAACTATGCCACCAGCATTTTTGGCACCGCGAGAAACTGCTTCCATTACTCCACCAGTGCCACCATTCACAAGTACATGGCCATGTTTTGCTATTTGATAACCAATATTCTCACATAAATCATTCAACGCAGATTTTTCAAGATGACCAGAATGTCCTATGACTGCTATTTTCATCCTTTGCTCCTTTTATTTTTGATAGAACATATTTTCGGCCTCTTGCGCTTGTTCTTGTGCCCATTTTAAGGCTTCTTGAGGGCTTTTGTAAGAATTCATGACATCTTCAAAAGCAGTCCCAATAGCGCTGTCAAGAGAACTCCACCACGGCAAATTTTGGGCATAAGACATGGCGTTATCAAGACCTGAGACGATGGCAGAGACCCCGTACTGATCTTGCTCAACGTACGCTTTCCATTCAGGCATGTTTGGTACTTCAACGTTTAGAGGCGAATAATTCGTATGAATTGCCCAATACAACTGAATTTTAGATGAAAGCAAAAATTTTGCGTATTCCCAAGCCGCTTGCTGTTCTGCTTTTGAAGATGTGTTGAAGATCAAAAGCACTTCTCCAGCAAGTACAGGTGATATCTTTCCTGCGGGACCGATAGGGATTGGCACCATTTTTATCCCATCCCTTTGTCCTGCAATATCAGAGAGATCGAAAGGCAAATTTGCCGCCCCGCCTATTATCATGGCAACAGAAGAGGTCGTAAGTTCATTGTCAAAATACCCTTGCTTTGTGTAAGCATAGCCATTTTTAACGAGATCAAGTAGAAAATTCATCGCTTTTAAATTTGCGGTCGAATCTATAGTTATTTTGCCATCTCTCATGTATTCACCGCCTCCGAATTGTTTTGCCACGACGGTGAATATCCATGATTGATCTCTAAAACCGAGGCCGTACCTTACAACTTTACCGTCTGCTTTTACAGTTAAAAGTTTTGCATCTTCTGCAAGTTCTTCCATCGTTTTGGGAGGATTAAGGCCTGCCTCTTGAAACATGAGAGGTCTGTAAAACAGCAAATAGGCCTGCTGATTGAATGGCAATCCGTAAATTCTCGAATTTATCTTTCCGATATCGAGTACGGCTGGATATATTTCACTTGCCACTTTGTTAAAATCACTGAACTCGTCAATGGGAGTGACGACTCCCTGTGAAACAAGCGCGGCAGCCCATGTGGGATATGCTTGAGCCATCGTCGGAAGTGTCTTTGTTTCTGCTGCCGCAATTAATTTTGAATCGAGATCGCTGCCATTTCCAACGTAAACAAGGTTGACATGCACGTTTGTGCTTTGGGCGTTAAAAAGATCTGTTATTTGTTGGAGAGTCGTTCCAAGATTTCCTGACATGCCTTCCCAAAAAGTCACTTCTACCTTTTGGGCAAAAGTAATCGTTGTTACCAAAGTAATAATGAATATAAATGGGTAAAAACGCCTCATGGAAAATCTCCTCCTTTTTATTTAATTCCAGATCTGAAAAATCCACTAACGAAATACTTTTGAAAGAAGAGAAATGCTATTACCACAGGTATCATGGTAAAGGTTGCTGCTGCCATCAACTGGTTAAAAATTGCACCGGAATTTATTATGAAATTTTGCAATCCAACTGGCAAAGTTCTCATGTTGGTTGTGTCGGTCATTATCAAAACCCAAAGGAAAGAATTCCAACTGCCTAAAAATGTCAACAACGCTCCTGTTATTATGACGGGCATAGATAATGGTACGGCTATCGTCCACAAAAACCTCCATGATGATGCGCCGTCGATTTTGGCCGCATCGTAAAGATCGTTTGGAATAGAATTAAAACTTTGACGCATCAAAAATATGACAAATGCCGTGGCAGACCATGGAATTATCAAAGCGTAGTATGTGTTTATCCAACCAAATGAATGAATTATCAGATAATCAGCAACGAGCAAAACTTGATACGGTATCATCATCGTTGCTATTATGGCTATAAAGATCTTATCGCGTCCTGGAAAGGTAAGTTTTGAGAATGCAAAGGCCATCATCACGTCAAAGAGAATATTCAAAGCCGTTGTTGCCACAGCGACGAAGATGCTGTTGAAGTAATAAATTCCAAATGGTGCTGAATTCCATGCGCTGACGTAATTATCAAAGAAATTGGCAAGTACTTCCCAAAAGTTGTAATTGGCTTTGACCGAAACGTTGTCATTCAAAAACCACACGAAACTCGTATTTTTAAAGGTTATGTATATCTGATCGCCAGACGTATAAGCGCTTTGCACTATCGACGGCGCTTTGACTATCTTTAATTGATTCGATTTTGGAATAAAAGCGAGTTCTATTGGTTGATCGAGTTTAGTTTGCTTCTGACTTTTATAAAATTGATCGAAGTCAAGGTAAAGTTTTATATCATTCAAATATTTTAATATCTCAGTTTTTACATTTGAATTTGCAGTGACACTTAGAGCATTTTCGAGAATTTGGCTTATTTCTTTCAATTCAACATCTGTAAGAGGACCTATGCCTTTTTTAAAGGGAGTTAGTTGATCTTGAAAGTTCACTCCGTTCAAGTTCAAGAGGTTTGATATGAAATCGATCCTTGAAAAGATTGGATTTGGACCGTAAAGAAAGGCATCGTAAAAATTCAATATGTATGCTTCAGGATCTGAGGTGTATTGGCTAAGGTTCGACATTGCTTGTTCAACATCGTTGCTTAAAGGTGATATAGAAGATATTTCACCAACAACTTTATTGAAATCAGAAGTACTGAAATGCGTTGGGTAAGAAGCAAAATTACCGGCAGCGTCGATCAGAGAAATGACAAGAACGCCTCTTCTTGGCATTGTTCCAGTTCCGCGATATCCGGAAGCACCCAATACGTGTATTGCAATTGTATTAGGACTTGCTAAAGTCGTTGTTTGTGCTGTGGATAGAGATCCCAAAAGCGCCTCAAGAGAAAGCGCAGACGGATTGCCACTTTGTCCTGCCCTCGTTTTAACTATGTTGGCAGTTAAGGTTCTTGAAGGTAGAGCATTTATCGTGCCCCAACTCGGTGGATAACTCAAAACTTCTGAATTGGTCTTAAAAGATGTATCGACCATCCATACCAAAGGACCTATCGCAAAGATTGCAAGAACTATCGCTGCCGCGTAATAGAAGATGTAAATGAACTTTTTCTTCTGTCTTTTCATATGTTGTATTCAACTCTCTTTTCAGTCGTTCTAAACTGGATTAAAGTTAGTACCATTATAATTCCGAGTAAAACGTATGCTGCGGCAGATGCAAGTCCCATTTGTTGTTCGTTATAGAAGGTGTTGTATATGTAAAAGACCATCGTAAGACCGCTGTTTGCGTAAGGACCTGGCATTTGATTGTAAAGCACGTAAACTTGAGTGAAAACCTGAAAGGCATTTATCAAAGAAACCACCATGACAAAAAATGTTATAGGACTGAGTAAGGGCCATGTGATGTACATGAACCTTTGAAATGAATTTGCCCCTTCTATTTCGGCCGCTTCATAATATTCTTGATCTATGTTTTGAAGGCCAGAAAGAAAAATCAATCCGTAATAACCAAAATATTCCCATATGCTGAGTATGGCAACGGTCGGCATGGTCAAAGATGCGCTGTTAAGCCAATTTATCGGCGGTATTCCAAACCATGAAAGTATGAAATTGAAGATACCGTAATGATAATTGAAGAGCCACAACCACAGCAAGCTCACGGCAACTATGGAAGCAACATACGGTGCAAAAAATGCCGTTCTGAAAAAGGCTTTGAAAAATGGTAAGTTTTTCATGAGAAGCCCTGCCGCAAGAGATATGCCTATTGTCAGTGGAACGTCTATTATGACAAAGTAAAAGGTATTCCATATGGACATGACGAAAGAGTTATTCTTGGCTATATCAAAAAAGAGTAGATAGAGATCTATTCTATTTCCTATGTAAAAAGCAACGATGTAAAATCCAAGAATTGAAAGCAGAAAAAGTATCGTGTGTGACTTGAAAAAATCCATCTTCCTTGTCGTGTAAAAAGATAAAATTCCAAATAAAACCCACAAAAGTGCAACGTAGATATTTCCGCCCCAAAAAGACAAAGATGGATAAATCAAAGCAATTGCAAGCATTGGGATAAAGACCAAAGGCACGATATTTTTTAAAAGATTTTTTCCTTTCTTTTCTATCCATGCAAAAAGCGCAATTGAAATCACAAAGGCAAATATGAACCTTATGAGAGAATACTCAAAAGCGCTGGAAAGGGCATAAGGAAGCTGGCCAGTTCTAAAAAGATAGGCATAATTTGAAAGACCAACGAAGATGGCATGGCCTGTACTTGTGGTGGTGTTAAAAAAGCTCAGATAAAATGAATATATGGCTGGCCAATAGGTAAAGAGTATAAAGATTACAAGTGCTGGTATGAGATAAAGATAACCGACTATGTACTTACTTTTTTTGTTCAATTCATTCACCACCAAAAAGGTAGGCCAAAAGGCCTACCTTTCATTTTGCGTTATAAGTTTCATATGCTTGTTCAGCCTGCTGTTGTGCCCAATCAAGGGCTTGCTGCGGCGTCATCGTCATATGAATGGCATTCTCAAAGGCCGTTCTGATAGCGTCTCTTGCGTTTGTCCACCATGGAAGGTTTGGAGCGTAATCTTGAGATTGATCAAGCCCAACCATTATGGCTCCAATTCCGTTCTGGTTTTGAGCAACAAAGTTTTTCCATTCTGGAAGATCGGCGACCTGTTTGTTGACCGGAATGTACCCCGTTTGAACTGCCCAATAAAGTTGAATGGCAGGGCTCAAAAGGAATTGGAGGTATTTCCATGCTGCCTGTTGTTGTGCTTCAGTTGCAGTGTTAAAGATCGCTATGTTTTGGCCGTGAAGCATCGGTTTAAATGTCACGTCAGAAGGAATTGGTACCATCACAAGACCATCTGACTGACCTGCTATATCCGAAAGGTCATATGTTAATTCGGCACTACCGCCAAGCAACATTGCAACAGAAGAGGTTGTGAGTTCGTTATCGAAATAACCGAATTTTGCGTAAGCATACCCCTCTTTCACAAGGTTGACAAGATATGTCAAGGCAGCAACATTTTGAGGAGAATTTATCGTTATTTTGCCATCCGGACTTATGTAACTCCCACCGAATTGATATGCCACTGCCGTGAATTGCCTATAAGTTGTCCTGAATCCTAAACCGTATCTTACAGTTTTGCCATTTTGAACAACCGTTAAAAGCTTTGCATCTTGGGCCATTTCTTGCATTGTCTTTGGGTAAGTAAGTCCTGCTTGTTCAAACATTTGAGGTCTTACGAAAAGATCGAATATATCTCTGTTGAATGGTAAAGTGTAAATTTTGCCGTTAAAAGTACCTGAAACAAGCAATGGCGCGTAAATTGAACTTGCCACTTCTGTAAAATTTGGAAATTCGTAGAGTGGCGCTAAGACACCCTTAGAAAAAAGCTCTGCAGCCCAAGGTCCTTTTACCTGAGCCATGGTTGGTAAAGTATTTGCTGCCAAGGCCGTCAAAAGTTTGGAATCAACTTCGTTTCCACTTCCAAGATAAACTAAATTAACTTGAATGTCTGGATTTTCTTTGTTGAAAAGGTCAGTTATCGTCTGAAGCGTCGTGCCGAGTTTGGCGCCCATTCCCTCCCAGAACGTCACAACCACGGGTTGTGCAAAGACTGAAACCGAAAAGAAGAGACTTATTAAAAGTACAGAGACCAAGATCGTTAACTTTTTCATTCAAATCACTCCCTTCATTTGCCGAGGTATTTTTGTTGAACAATTACGGATTGCTGCTGTGCCCAATCAAGGGCCTGTTGTGGTGTCATGGTGAAATGTACGGCATTTTCAACGGCTGTTCGAATGTTGTCTATGACGCTTGGCCACCAAGGAAGATTTTCAGAGTAAGAAATCCCATTTGCAAGTCCCTCTGCTATTGCCGATGGATTGTAAGAAGTACTTTGGACGAACAATTTCCATTGATCAAGATTGACGACAGTTTTATTAAGAGGCGAATAATTCGTGTTCATTGCCCAGTAAATCTGAACGGCAGGCGTAAGCAAAAATTTGATGTACTTCCATGCAGCCTGCTGCTGTGCTTCACTTGCCGTGTTGAAGATCACCAAAGTCTGCCCTCTAAATAACGGTGATGTTTGATTGCTTGTTCCAACTGGGAAAGATGCCATCTCAAGGCCATCCTTTTGACCAGCAATATCTGAAAGATCAAATGGGAGATCTGCTCCTTCTCCTATCAACATGGCAACGGAGGAAGTTGTGAGTTCGTTGTCGAAATAATCGAATTTCGCGTAAGCATAACCTTCTTTGACGAGATTCACAAGGAAAGTAAGAGCCTCAACGTTTTGGGGAGAATTTATTATCAAAGAGCCTTCGGGGGTTATGTATTTGCCCCCACCGAATTGTCTTGCAACGGCAGTCAAAACACCGTAAGTAGTTCTAAATCCGAGGCCGTATCTTACCGTTTTACCATTTTGAGTAACCGTCAAGAGTTTAGCATCTTCTGCAAGTTCTTCCATCGTTTTTGGAGGATTTATACCAGCCTCTTGGAGCATCAAGGGCCTGTAATAAAGGACGTATATACTTTGATTGAATGGCAGGGTGTATACTCTCCCATTTATCTTACTCATATCTATTATCGATGGATAAAGTTGCGATGCAACAGAAGAAAAATCTGAGAAAGAATCTATGGGTGTTACAACACCTTGAGCCACAAGAGAACCTGCCCACGCTGGATACACCTGAGCCATTGTTGGAAGAGTCTTCGCTTGTGCTGCCGCCAAAATTTTCGAGTCAAGTTGATCGCCGTTCCCGACGAAAACAAGTTTCACCTCAATATCGGGATTTTCTTTGTTGAAAAGATCTGTTATCGTTTGAAGAGTTGTGCCAAGTTTTGCTTCCATGGCTTCCCAGAAAATAACTTCCGTTTTTTGAGCCAATGAAACTGAAACAAGGCCAAGGACACCGATCAGCAAAATCACAATTACCCTTTTCACCATTACCTACCTCCTTATAAAGAAGAATAAAAAGGAGAGATCATCTCCTTTTCGAATTTTCAACCATTTCAATTGCATCGTCAACGTTCCACGCACTTTTGATTTCGATCAATTTTCTTTCATCAAGGTATTTTCCCTCAACTAAAATGCCGGCTATTCTGTCTGTCCATCCGCCAGTACCCCTCAGGAGTACTATTGGGACCCTCAACAAATACGCAGAAAAAAGTTCAAGTCCTGTCCCTGCTTTTCCACCCACACTTATAACGCCATCGACGTTGTACATCATCAAAACAGATCTCATCGATGAATCCATTCCCGTTTTAACTTCAAAAGAGAGATGTTTATTTCCATTTTCCGTTCCCGCAACTATGCCTATAACCTCTCCTCCAGCATTTTTTGCCGCTCGAGAGACAATCTCCATTACTCCGTCCGTTCCTCCATTGATCAAGATATGCTTCTTTAAGGCTATTTTCTGTCCAAGTTCCTCGCATATCTCTTTAAGTTGCCTTACAGGAGTTTCCTCTACATTGCCAGAATATCCTATAACGGCTATTTTCATTTTTCATCTCCAATTATACGATGCTTTTTTTATCTGAATATTAAAATTATA
>JAVRKN010000002.1:15463-24213 GCA_031962405.1 Athalassotoga sp.
CTTGAGTGATCGCTGTTTTTGTGATATACTTCTAAAGTGAACTTAATTGGAGAGATGGCCGAGCGGTCGAAGGCACTTGCCTGCTAAGCAAGCGTGGGATTTTCCCACCGTGGGTTCAAATCCCACTCTCTCCGCCAGTTGTGCCCGTAGCTCAGCTGGATAGAGCGATAGACTGCGGATCTATAGATCGGGAGTTCAAATCTCCCCGGGCACGCCAAGGTGGATATCATGTTAAAGATAAAATTTGAAACTTTAAAGCACGAACAAAAAATAAAAATCTATGAAACACTTGATTGGAAAGAAATTGAAGTTGAAGGCAATGTTTATCCTTATTCTATGCCAGTTAAAGTTGATTTAGACGTTGAACTTTCGATGGGAAGAATATACGTTCAAGGAAATGTTAGAACTCAAATAATTCATCCATGTGACAGGTGCCTCGACCCTGTTAAGATCGATATAAACGGAAGTGTTGAGAATGTTTATATACCAAATGAAAAGGTCAAAGAGATTGAAGAGGTTATGGATGAAATTGGGACCTTTTATTACGATCCATACATGGAATTCCTTGATCTGACTGATAGAGTTGTCGAAGCAATAATCCTTGAAATACCAATGAAAGTGTTGTGTAAACCTGATTGCAAAGGATTGTGTCCCCATTGTGGAATCAATCTAAATGAACATCCAGATCACGTGTGTGATCAATTGCAAGATGATGAAAGTGAATCTCCATTTTACGTCTTGAAAAAAAAGATATTTTTTGAATCGAAAGGAGAATGAAAATGGCTGTACCAAAGAAAAAGCCTTCTCTTACAAGAACTAACAGAAGAAGGTCTGTCTATTACCGAAATAAGAACGTGACGGTTACAAAATGTCCTCATTGCGGTGAGCCGATGCTCCCACACCATGTTTGCATGAAATGCGGATATTACAACGGCAAACAGGTGCTTGAAGTCAAGGAGTGACAATATTGGCGCACATAGCGCTTGATGCATTTGGAGGAGATAACGCTCCCTACGAAGAAGTAAAGGGGGCGCTTTTGTTCGTTGAGAAAACTAAAAACAAAGTAACACTCGTCGGAGACGAAAAGGAAATAGAAAAACTCATTCCAAAGGGTTTCTCTGGTATAGATATAGTAAATGCGCCTGGAAAATTTGGCATGAGTGAAAAACCAACGGAAATACTAAGGGCTACCGAAAGTTCAATGAACGTTGCCGCAAAACTCGTTAAAGATGGAAAAGCAGAGGGGTTTTTAAGTGCTGGAAATACCGGTGCCTTACTCGTACTTGGCACATTTGTTTTGGGCAGAATAGAAGGCATTGAAAGGCCAGCGATAGCGACTGTCATGCCGTCTAAAGTTGGAGGCACAGTTCTTATAGATGCAGGAGCAAATTTATCGCTCAAGCCGCAGCACTACGTTCACCTTGCCGTAATGGGCCTTGCGTATGCAAAAAAGGTTTTGAAAAAAGATAACCCAAAAGTTGGTATACTAAATGTGGGCTTAGAAGTGGAAAAGGGAACTGATACCATAAAAGAAGCTTACGAACTTTTGAAGGATAAAATCGGTAATGCATTTTACGGTAACGTCGAAGGTAGAGATGTCTTTTACGGAGATGTGGACGTAGTGGTGTGCGATGGATTCAATGGAAATGTCGTTTTGAAGACTTCAGAAGGAGTGGGTTTGTTCGTTGCCGATATGCTCAAACAATCGATCAAAAATTCGAGTTTCTTTCAGAAGATTGGTGCGCTTATGATGAAAGGAACCTTTGAAAAATTCAAAGAGACACTCGATTATAGGAAATATGGAGGGGCATTTTTGCTCGGCGTTAATGGAGTTGCCGTTAAGGCACACGGATCTTCAGATTCAAAAGCCATATTCAATGCACTGAATGTCGCCGCTTCTGGAATAGAAAACGGCCTCGTTCAGATGATAAAGGACAGTGTTTAGAATGTGTGGAATATACGGATTTATAGGTGATGGAAGGGTAGAAGATCTTATAAATGGCTTGAAAAAGTTGGAATACAGGGGATATGATTCTGCGGGGATTGCCTTTTCTCATAATGGTTCTCTTGTTGTCGAGAAAAAAACTGGAAAGGTTGACACGCTTCGATATGCCTTAAATGAAAATCTTGATCGAAAAATAAATGTCGGTATAGCCCATACAAGATGGGCAACTCATGGAATACCGAATGATATAAATGCTCACCCTCAAATGGACTGTCAAAAGAAAATAGCGGTCGTTCATAACGGCATCATTGAAAACTTCACAACGCTCAGAGAAGAACTCATATCAGAAGGCCACGAATTTATTTCTCAAACTGACACGGAGGTTATAGCGCATTTAATTGAAAAGTATTTCAAGGGAGATTTACTTGAGGCTGTCCGGTTGGCATTGCTCGATCTTGAGGGCACCTATGCGATAGGAGTGATTCATGCCGATGTCAAAGATGAAATGATCTTCGCAAGAAGAAAAAGCCCACTTGTCATAACAACAAATGATCGTGGTAGTTACTGCGCTTCGGATGTTACTCCATTGATCTCTTTAAGCAGAAACGTTGTTTTTTTAGAAGATGGCCAGATTGCAAGGCTAAAAAAGGGATCTTTTGAGATATTTGATATTTCTGGAAAGTCTGTTGAAAAACGTTTCTCGCACATTGATTGGGATGAGAAATCCGCTGAAAAAGGTGGATACAAACATTTCATGCTTAAAGAGATTTACGAAGAGCCTCGAGTTATATCCGATGCTTTGATTGGACGTATAAAGGGTGAAAGAATTTTTCTAAAAGAATTGGAAGATTGGAAAGATTACATCAAAAATTTAAGGAAGATAAACGTCATAGCGTGTGGAACAAGTTACCATGCTGGATTGGTCTTTAAATACTTTTTTGAGCGTCTTAGACCTTTTGATGTTGAGGTTGAAGTCTCTTCTGAATACAGGTATAGAAATGTGCTTGTAGATGATAAAGTGCTAAGCGTGGCCATAAGTCAATCTGGAGAAACGGCCGATACGCTTGAAAGCGTGAGGTTGATAAGATCTTTGGGCGGTAAAGTGCTGGCAATATCGAATGTTGTGGACTCGACACTTACAAGAGAGTCTGACAAAACGCTTTACATAAACGCAGGCCCAGAGATAAGTGTTGCTTCAACAAAGGCATATATAGGACAGTTGACCGTCCTTTACCTTTTAGCGCTTTACATCGATTCTGTGTTTGGAAATGAACATCCAGAAATGGTAAAAGCACTTTCACATCTTCCAGAACTTGTCGATAATTTCATTCTCACGCAAAGAAACACGATAAAAGAAGTGGCAGATAAATACGTTGGATATTCAAACTTCATGTACATAGGGAGAGGAATGAATTATCCATCAGTACTTGAAGGTGCACTGAAACTCAAGGAGATAAGTTACACCAATGCCGTTGGATACCAGGCTGGAGAACTTAAGCATGGGCCTATCGCTTTGCTTGACGAAAAATTTCCAGTTATGGCTGTCGCCGTTGATGATGATTTAAAGGACAAGATGCTATCCAACATACTTGAAACTAAAGCGAGAAATGCTCGAGTAGTTGCAGTCGTAAGTGCATCCGATCGAAAAGTATCAAATCTTGTTAACGATGTCATAAGAGTGCCAGATGTTGAAAGCTATCTCTATCCTTTCTTCGTTGGCATTTCATTTCAGCTTTTTGCTTACAACGTGGCTGACGATAGAAATCTTAACATAGATATGCCAAGAAATCTCGCTAAAAGTGTCACTGTTGAATAGGAGGTAAGGCTTTTTGTCAGTATTAAGAGAGATTTGCGATGAGATTTTAAAAGAAGAAGAACCGGATCTCGTGGTTTTGAAAATGCGTGGACTGAGTTATTTAACGGATTACTTCATCATAGCAACGGCAAATTCAAATGTCAACATGAGATCTATAAGGGACAGGGTTCTTGCCATTTTCAAATCGCACAATCACAGGATAATCTTTTACGACAAAAGCGACGATCACGATTGGATGATAGTGGACGCTGGAGATATAGTGGTTCACATTTTCACCAAGAGTGCGAGAGAATTCTACGATATAGAATCTTTATGGTCTGATACCGAAAGGCTCGATGTAAAGGAGGTTTAAATGTACGATCACGAAAAGATAGAATCGAAATGGCAAAAAAAATGGGAAGAAAGTGGGATCTTTCATACTCCAAATCATTCGGATAAACCGAAATACTACTCTCTTGTCATGTTTCCTTATCCATCGGGCACTCTCCATGTTGGTCATGTTAAAAACTATACAATAGGAGATGTCGTATCTCGTTACAAAAGGATGCGTGGATACAACGTTATGAATCCTTTTGGATACGATTCCTTTGGCTTGCCCGCGGAAAATGCCGCTATAGCGCATGGCAACATCCACCCTGAAGATTGGACAAGATCAAACATAAAAACGATAAGAAATCAAATAAAAAAACTTGGAATAAGTTATGATTGGGACAGAGAAACTATAACGTTTGAAGAAAGTTATTACAAATGGACGCAGTGGATCTTCTTGAAACTTTACGAAAGAGGACTTGCTTACAAAAAAAGTGGTCCTGTGAATTGGTGTCCGTCGTGCAAAACTGTACTCGCCAACGAACAAGTAGTCGATGGAAAGTGTGAAAGATGCGGAACTCCTGTTGTCATAAAACAACTCGATCAATGGTATTTCAAGATAACCAATTACGCTGAAGAACTCGATGCCTTTATAGACAAATTAACAGGTTGGCCAGATAACGTTAAAATCATGCAAAGAAATTGGATAGGAAAAAGCATTGGTGCCGAAGTTACCTTCAAGATCAAAGAAAGCGGGAAAACTTTGAAGATCTTCACGACAAGGCCAGACACACTTTGGGGTGTTACCTTCATGGCCGTGGCACCAGAATCGCCATTGCTTTCAGAATTAACGTCGATTTCAAAGCAAAACGAAGTTGAAGAATTCCTCACAAAGATAAATTCAACCGAAAATAGATTTGAAAGGTTTTCCGCCGATGCTCCAAAAGAAGGAGTATTTTTGGGTACCCATGCCATAAATCCCGTAAACGGCGAAGAAATACCAATATACGTTGCCAATTACATACTCTATGAATACGGTACTGGCGCCATAATGGCTGTCCCAGCACATGATGCGCGAGACTATGCCTTCGCGAAAAAATACTCTCTTCCCGTAAGAGAAGTTGTTGAAGGCGGTAATCAACTTCCTTACGATGGAGACGGAATTCTCAAAAATTCAGGACCTTTCAGTGGCATGAAAAATAGAGAAGCAATGGATAAGATAATAGCGTATCTCGAGGAAAAAAAGATTGGAAAGAGAACCGTAAATTACAAGTTGCGCGATTGGCTGATATCGAGACAAAGATACTGGGGTGCTCCTATTCCCATAGTTTACTGTGACAAATGTGGAATTGTACCAGTGCCAGAGAAAGATTTGCCTGTAAGACTGCCAAGAGATGTCAAATTTGATCCAACTGGCAGATCGCCCCTCTCGTACGATGAGAGATTTCTACACACAACGTGTCCCAAATGTGGCGGCCCTGCGATAAGAGAAAGTGACACAATGGACACATTTGTTGATTCTTCTTGGTACTATCTAAGGTACGTCAATCCCAAAGAAAAAGATAGGCCATTTATAAAAGAAGATGTTGATGAGTGGTTGCCCGTCGATCAATACATCGGTGGCGTTGAACATGCGATTCTTCATCTGCTGTATTCGAGGTTCATAACCAAAGTTTTGAGGGATGGAGGATATCTTTCTTTCGATGAGCCGTTCAAAAATCTTTTTACTCAAGGCATGATATACAAAGACGGTGCTAAAATGTCAAAATCAAAGGGAAATGTTGTTTCTCCAGATGAGATGGTGGAAAAATACGGTGCAGATACTTTGAGACTTTACATACTCTTCATGGGTCCGCCAGAAAAAGATGCGGAATGGTTAGAGTCTGGTATTGAAGGTGTCTATAGGTTCATCGTCAAACTTTGGAATCTCTTTGAATTTATTCTACCTTTAATAGAAAAAAGCACAGAGACGAAAAGAGATTTGAGCGATGAAGAATACGAAATAAGAAGAAAACTTCACATGACCTTGAAAAAGATAACCAATGACATAGAAGGAGACTTTAGGTTTAACACAGTCGTGAGTGGTTTTATGGAACTTGTCAACATTTTTTCCGATTACGTCAAGTCTACTCCTGAAAAAGATTTAAACGTTGGGCTTTTGAATGAATTTGCACATAAATTGGTACCGTGCCTTTCTCCGTTCATTCCACATCTTGCCGAGGAATTGTGGGAAATGATGGGAGAAAAGCCATTCGTTGCAAATGCAGAGTGGCCATCTTACGATGAAGATGCCATTAAACCAAGAAAGATCGAAGTTGCCTTGATGGTAAATGGAAAGGTTAGATCAAGGATCGTTATAGATGCTGGACTTTCTGAAGATGAAATACGCAAAATAGCCCTGAATGATGACAAAATAAAAGGTATTCTCAACGGGAAAAATCCCAAAAAAGTTTTTGTTGCATCTGGTAATGTCGTGAATATAGTTGTGTAAGGGGGAAGATCATGAAAATTCCTGGTCCCGTTTCGAAAAGAATCGCTCTTTATCATAGGTGTGTGGCCTCTTTAATTTCAGAGGGAAAAGATATAACCTCTTCACAAGAACTTGGTGAAAGACTTGCCTTAAAGCCAAGTCAAATAAGAAAAGATCTTTCATATTTTGGAGAATTTGGAAAACGCGGAACAGGCTATAATCTTAAGGAACTCAGGTTATCCCTCGAAAATGTTTTGAGAATAAATAAAACGTGGAATATTTGTATTGTCGGGGCAGGGAATATAGGTACGGCACTTGCAAATCATAAAGAGTTTTTCAAGGAAGGATACAACATAGTTGCATTTTTCGATAGGAATACCTCAAAGATTGGTAAAAAAATAGGAGAAAGAGGTATTTTAGTCTACTCGATGAATGAATTAGAAGAAAAGGTAAAATCACTTGATATCGAAATAGGTGTTATAGCCGTACCAGCTTCGGAGGCAAGAAGTGTTGCAGAGGCTTTGGTAAAAGCCGGCATAAAGGGGATACTCAATTTCGCACCGACAAAACTCAAATTGAATGATGTTGAAATTGAAGATGTTGATATTGCCGTGTCTTTTAAATCCCTGACTTTTAAGATAGGAGCAAGAGAGATTGAAAGAAAAAGATCAGATTGTAAGGAGAATAATTGAAGAAAAGGGAGAAAAGGCAATTCCCATACTCATCGACTTGCTTTTCGAAGGAGATCCTCAAATCGCGGATATTGCCGTAGATGCGCTTGAAGAACTTGATTGTTGCAAACAATTGATTGAACGACTTAACATTGAGATGAAAAAGGATGAAAAAAATGTTGGCATTTATTACATAGCGGATTTAATCGGAGATAAAAGATGCAAGGGGGCAATAGACGTCCTTAAAAACATGCTGAATTTAGTCGAAAATGAAAAAGAAGCCTTAATAGTTCATGGTGCTCTCTTAAAAGTTGGCTTCAAAGATTCTCAAAATTATCTGCTTTACGAATTTGAAAATGACCCTTACATGGAAGAATTTCTTTTCGATATAGCGTTAAATCTTTCTTATTCAGACGACGAGGAGGTATTGAAGGCCATTTCAAGCAAAGCAAAAGATCATCCCGAACTTATTGAGATACTTCAGTCAATGTGTGAAAGAAATCCGGTGTTTTTTTCCTTATTGCCTGAAGCTTTAAGAGAAAAGGTGAGGTGATTGAAATGGAATACCTCCAAATCAAGAATCTTGAAGCGCAAATCGGAAATTTCAAACTTGGACCCCTTAATCTTTCTGTCGATAAAGGAAACGTACTTGCGATTCTCGGGCCTTCTGGATCTGGAAAATCAACACTTTTAAGGGCTATCTGTGGTTTAATACCGTCAAAGGGATCTGTGATTCTTGAAGGGGTCGATATGTCTCACTTTCAACCGCATCTGAGACGAATGGCAATGATGTTTCAAGAATACGCTCTCTTTCCACACATGAATACCTTCAAAAATATTTCTTTTCCTCTAAGCATCAAGAAAATTGATAAAGTTAAAATAAGTGAAAGAGTTAGAAAAAGAGCGCGTGAAATCGACGGAGGACTTGAGGAAAGCCTTCCTTTCATGCCTAAGGCTCTTCCTGAAGGGCTTAAACAGGCAACGGCTTTTGCGAGAGAAACTGTGAGAGAATTCGATATTTTGATGCTCGATGAACCATTCTCAAGGCTTGATGCTTATCAAAAGCAATTTGTAAGAGCAGATCTCAAAAAAAACCTTCTTAGCCTCGGGAAAACTTACATACTTGTAGTTTCAGATGTTGTTGATGCGCTTGCAATTTCCGATCATGTTGCCATCATCATCGATGGTAAGATCGTCCAACATGATCTAACCATGAAAGTTTACAATAACCCCGTAAACCTTGATGTGGCGGTTTTAATGTCTCCACTTGGATTGAATACCGTCAAGAATTTGTTTGATGTACCCGAAGGTAAGATACTTGCATTTAGACCAGATGCTGTTTTTGAGTCGGACAAGGGCATAGAATTTATCATAGAATCCATAGATCCAATCGATTCAAGGAGATCTCTTTTTCATCTTGTAAGAGAAGGAACGGACATAGTTGCCTTTTTGGCCAACAATTCAAAAAAGGTGCATGAAAGAGTCAAAATTGATTTGGATAGGAGTAAATGTTGGATATACTGATTCAAATTTAAAAAT
>JAVRKN010000002.1:24313-26533 GCA_031962405.1 Athalassotoga sp.
CTTTTGATCAAAAAGTAAAGAACGGTCTTTACAATCGAGACGGTGGAATCGTAAAAGCATGGGATGAATTACCAAAAAGGGAAAGTCATGGTCTTGAATTTTTTGGTGGAGATTTAGATGGCATAATTGAAAAGATGGATTACATAAAAAATTTGAAGGTAAATGTCCTTTATTTGACCCCCATCTTTCTGGCCGCCACAAATCACAAATATGATACCCATGACTTTAACGTTGATCCGCAATTTGGAGATGAGAAGACCCTCATCGAATTATTTGAAAGGGCCCACCAAAGCGGCATCAGAGTCATTCTTGACGGTGTTTTCAACCACGTTGGAGTTGATGGAATATGGTTTAACAGATCAAAAAAATACGGAAATGGCGGGGCATATAACGATCCCAATTCGCCTTTCAAAGATTTTTTCGAGTTCAGAACATGGCCTAACGATTACAGATCATGGTTGGACATAAAATTGCTTCCAGAATTGAATCTTCAAAATGAGACTCTCAGAAAATTGCTTTTTACAGATGAAAATTCAATCGTAAAACGATACCTTAAAATGGGGGCAGATGGTTGGCGCCTTGATTGTGCGCACGATCTTGGACACGAGATAAATTCCATGATAGTTGAAAATTCCAAAAGAGTTAAAGAAGATGCTTACGTCGTTGGAGAAGTAAGTGGCTATCCAGACGAATGGTTTAAATTGTCAAAACTTGATGGCGTCATGAACTATTACTTTTCAGAACTTTTGATAAACGCGTTGAATGGGGAATTCGAGCCTTATATACTGAAAAACGGCCTTGATAGGATGGTAGATGAAAGTGGAATCGAAAGTCTTTCGAGGTCTTGGAACATGATCTCATCTCATGATACGCCAAGAATGAACACACTTTTAAAGGAGAAAAATTTAAAAGAAATGGCCATCGCTTTCCAGATCTCATATCCTGGAAATCCATTTTTGTACTATGGAGAAGAAAATGGGATGAACGGTGGAGGAGATCCAGACAACAGAAGGCCTATGGTATGGGATGATAAAAGATGGGATTGGAATTTCAGGGAATTTGTTCTGAAAGCCTTTGATGTCAAGAAAAATGAGCCTGCCTTGAATGGAGGTAATTATTTGAAACTTGATTTCAAAATTAACTCTCCATTGATAGGTTTCGTCAGATACACACGTGATCCAAAAGATACACTGTTTTTCTTTGCGAATCTCTCAACTTCAACCGTTTTAGAAAAAATACCAATTCCTTTTGCTTATTTCATGCATCATACTCCCATCGAGAGAATATTCGGAAATGGAGAGGCTATTGCAAGAGTTTCGGAAATAGATCTCGAAATGCCCTCAAAATCTTTTGGAATATTTAAATTTTCACCGAAATTTTCGATGTATAGGATGTACAAATCAGTTCAGTAAATATGCTAAACCAACTTTAAATTCCAAATCTTAGCGGAGGCACCTGCCGAAGCCGATACAAAACAGCGTATAGCCTATAGCCAATAGCCTATGGCAATGTGGATAAGGCGGAGAGCATAATGCCCCAGAGAAATCCTCCGCAACGAAGTGAGGACCAGATTTCGACGGGGCATATGCTGGAGCCGTGTGAAACAGCAAATGGCATATGGCAAATACAGGGATTAGGCATTAGAGATTAGGGATTAGTGATCGGTAAGGCGTAGGGCAGGATGCCCTCGAGATGGTCTCCGCAACGAAGTGAGGACCAGACATCGAGAGGGTACCTGCCGGAGCGGCGAGAGGTGAATGAACATTCGGCTTTTAAAGTTGAATCGGCATACATTTTCATGTGATTTGGTGAATGGAGATGATGAAAGTGGAATGGTGGAAAGGTGGCGTTTTCTACCAGATATATCCGAGAAGCTTTAAAGATTCAAATGGGGACGGTGTTGGAGATCTAAATGGCATAAAAGAAAAACTTGATTATTTAGAATGGCTCGGAATAGATGCTCTATGGATTTGCCCGTTTTTTAAATCTCCAATGAAGGATTTTGGATATGATGTAAGCGATTACACGGATGTCGATCCAATCTTTGGAAGTATTGAAGATTTTAAGGAATTGTTGGAAGAGGCTCATAAAAAAAACATACGTATCGTTATAGATCAAGTTTACAATCATACCTCTAACGAACATCCATGGTTTATCGAATCAAAAAGTTCAAGAGATAATCCAAAAGCGGATTGGTACATATGGAAAGATCCGAAGGCA
>JAVRKN010000003.1:0-25961 GCA_031962405.1 Athalassotoga sp.
GCGAGGACAACTGCCGGAGCCGCAAGAGATTGATGGATGAACATTCGACTTTTAAAGTTGTTTGAAAGGAGTTTTAAAGTGAGAATACTCAGCGGTATGCGACCAACAGGGGAATTGCACATAGGGAATCTTTTGGGAGCCCTTGACAATTGGGTTAAACTTCAGAATGAAGGAAATGAATGCTTCTTCTTCGTTGCAGATTGGCACATGTTGACCACTGGATATGAAGATGTTTCCAAACTTTCAAAGATGACCAAAATATTGGTGAGAGAATACGTTTCATCCGGCATAGATCCGCAAAAAAGCGTTGTTTTTGTGCAATCGGCCATAAAGGCACATGCCGAACTTTTCCTTATTTTATCCATGATAACTCCGTTGGGTAGACTCGAAAGAGTCCCGACTTACAAAGAGCAACTGAGAGAATTAAGTGATAGAGAAATAACAACTTTTGGATTTTTGGGATATCCCGTGCTCATGGCTTCCGATATCTTGATATACGATGCTGAAGGCGTTCCAGTTGGAGAAGATCAAACGTATCATCTCGAATTCACGCGCGAAATTGCCGAAAAGTTCAATTCCATCTACGGATCGACGCTTAAAATACCAAAGGCTATCTTTTCGCGAGTTCCAAAGTTATCCGGTACGGATGGTCGAAAGATGTCAAAGAGTTATGGGAACGTCATAAACATAGATTCTAACGTTGAAGAGATTAAAAATAAGATTATGCCAATGCCAACAGATCCGGCAAGAATACACAAGTATGATCCTGGAACACCAGAAAAATGCAACGTTTGGTACTATCATCTTGCCTTCGAAACGCCAAAAGAAAAACTCGATTACATCCATTACGGATGCACACATGCAACGATAGGTTGCGTTGAATGTAAAAAAATTCTTTTGAACAGCATGCAAAAAAAGTTAGAGCCTATCTGGGAAAAAATTGCGTACTACAAAGATCATGAAGAAGAAATAGACGATATAATCGCCGACGGCAATGAAAGGGCTAAAAAGAATGCTGAACTTACGATGGAAAGAGTGAGAAAATCTTTGAACCTTTTATTTTGAGGTGATAAATGGATATAAATTTTCATTCTGGCAATTTTGAGGGATCCTTTGATCTGTTGCTTTTCCTCGTAAAAAAGCACAAGATGAATCCTCTTGAACTTAGAATATCAGAAATAACAGATGAATTCGTTGAATACGTCGAAGGGATGGACAAAGTTGACATAGAAACGACTTCAGATTTCATATTGATGGCTTCCACTTTGATGGAGATAAAATCGAGAATGATTTTAAATCCTTCGCGGGAGGTCATTGAAAAACAAGAGGAAATTGCCAAACAACTTTACGAGTACTCTCTTCTCAAGGAAACGACTGAAAAAGTTGAGAATCTTTACGATCTCCATATGAAGGAATTCGATATATCGATTGTGCCATCTTTTTCTCGTGAAATTAACGATTCGCTGCCTTCAGTTTTCATGAAAATAATCAATACCGTTAAGCAGGAAATGAATTTGAGGAAGAGAGTTTACAGAATAACCAAAGACCTTTATTCTTTTTCAAAGAAAATTGAAATGGTGAAATCGTTAATCCTCAAAAGCAAAAGGATGCGAATACGCGATATAATTGAGACATCAGATGACAAACTCGAGGCAGTCGTTACCTTTGTCACGATCCTTGAACTTTTAAGGTTGAACTTCATATTAATCGATTCGGAAGAGACAGTGGTTATAAATGAAGCATATCATGGCTGAGGTTGAAGCGTTGATCATGAGCGGTCATGGCCTTACCGTTCAAGATCTCATGAAATTGTCTGGAAGAAATAGAAATGAAATTCTTGAAACCTTGGATCAGATAGAGGAAGAATATTCTCACGAAAATCATGGGGTAGAACTCAAAAATGTCGCTGGTAAATATTCTTTTTTCACAAAGGCAGAATACTTCGATCTGGTTTCTAAGATAAGGAAAAAATCTGTAAGTGACATAACGAATTCTCAAATGCAGGTACTTGCGATAATCGCTTACAATCAACCTTTAACACTCAAGGAAATAGAAAAATTCAGGGGAAGTGCATGCACAAATCAAGTTAAAGAGCTCATATCTATGGGTTTGATCAGGAGAAAAAGAGACAAAGCAAAGAAAGGTAACCCCTATTTTTACGTAACAACTGAGAATTTTTTAAAGGCGCTTGGAATATCCGATTTGTCCGATCTTAAGGAGGAAGTCGTTGAGAATACAGAAATACCTGAGAATGTGCGGCGTGACGTCCCGCAGGAAAGCTGAGATGCTTGTGAAATCTGGCAAGGTCAGCGTGAATGGGTTAGTTATACACGATTTCATCGACGTGTCAGATGAAGATGAAGTTCGAGTTGAAGGAAAAGAGGTTTCACTTAAAAATAAAGTCTATTACATGTTTAACAAGCCAAAGGGATACATAACCACGAAAAACGATCCGCAGGGTAGAAAAACGATATTCGATCTTTTGGACATAGAACCAGACGTTTTCCCAATTGGAAGGCTTGATACCGATACTGAAGGTTTATTGCTTTTGACAAATGATGGAGAGGTTGCTCAAAGGTTGTTGCATCCAAAGTATGAAGTCCCACGAATTTATGAGGCTTTAATCATGCCTCAAATTGGCGATGATGAGGTGGAAAATTTAGAAAGAGGGATTTCCCTTCCCTACGGTTACACTGCAAAGATGAAAGTGAAGATTTTGTTTAGCGACAACAAAAGTACTAAAATCAGAATAGAGATAAAAGAAGGCAAAAAAAGAGAAATACGAAGAACGTTCAAGTTTCTTGGCTATTCCATAATTTCGCTTAAAAGGCTTTCTTTTGGACCCATCAAAATGGACGCGCGACTAAAGATCGGAGGATACAGAATGTTGAAAGACTTTGAAATAAAACAGTTGCTTGAATACGTGGGAATAGAAAATGAGACCCAACATGGGTCTCATCGCAAAACTGTTGAGGGGGGATAGGGGGTATCCACTGTCAAAGAGATGATAGCACATTGATTGTGTCTTTTAGGTTATGTAATAAAAAAAATGTTGTGAAAATACAGTTGCTTGGGAAAGGAGAATCGATTTATGAAAAGAAATATTTTCATCCTCTTCACCTTTTTAAGTTTGCTTGTCTATTCATCAATTTCATTTGCGATGCCTGTGGACCAAAATGGTTTGAATATGCTTATAGGTGCTCAGAACAGCGTTCAACTTTATAGAGAATATGGAGATGTGGCTGGACTTAACCAGGCCATAGCCCAAATGAATCTCTTTCTTTCTCAATACACCGAGCCGGCTCAGTATGTCGGGCAGGCTTATGAAACTTTGGGAGATGCTTATTATCTGCTCAAAAATTATTCGCAGGCTATAAAATCTTACAGTATGGCCGTTCAGTACCTTCCAAAAGACTCTCCAGATTACGAATATTCTCTTTATTCTCTCGGTTATTCTTACATGGAGAGTGGAGACAGTTCAAACGCGATAAAGTATTTCTCCATGCTTTACAATTCCTCGACTTACGGTGATGAATCCAAAGTACTTGTTGGGGGAATATACTTCAACCTTGGTCAATATTCACAAGCGACCTCTGTTTTGAACACAGTTCAGTCAAATCAATGGAAAGCGTGGGCTTACTATTATAAGGGAAGAGTTAACTTCAACCTTGGCAATTACTCTCAAGCAATTTCTGATTTTCAAAAGGTTCCACAGTACTCCAACGATTTAAACGTTGTAGAACCATCGATTTATTATCAATCTTACTCCTATTTGAATTCTGGCGATATTCAAAATGCGATTAATGCCGCTTCAAATGCCATAAAGTCTTACCCGCCAACGAGTTGGACTTTTAATCTTTACATGATCCTCGGCCAATCTTATTATGAAAATGGTCAATACAAAGAAGCGATTAATGCCTTTCAGAGTGCCTCTCAGATCGAACATGGCGCTTCGAGTTATTACGCCTTAAACGCAAAGGCGTGGGCCGAATACAAGATGGGCGATTACACGGATGCGATATCCGATTGGGAAAATGTGCTCAACAATTCCACGAATTTGGAATTAGCCTTTAACGCTGGCATAAACGCTGGAAGTACTTTGAGGGAAAACAAGAATTTCGACAGTGCCATTTCTCTTTACAAGCAAATGGAGGCTAAATTCCCATCTTACATAAATCAAATAAGTCTTGAAGAGGGAAAAACTTACCTTGAGAATGGAAATTACCAGCAGGCCACAACGATATTCACAAATCTTTCAAAACTTTCAGAGCCGATTAAAGATTCGGCGATATACTGGCTTGCATACACTTACAACATTGAAAACAATTATTCTCTTGCCATTTCAACGTTGTCAGGTCTTATACAAACAACTCAAAGTTCTGATACAAAAGCGAGTGCTTACATGTTGGAAGGTGACATATATGCAAAGGCTTTCCAATACAACAACGCAATAGATGCTTACAGAAATGCCATAACTTTTGGAAATCAAACGACAAAACTTTCTGCAGAATATAACCTTGGTTTGATGTACTACAACAATTCAGACTACAAAAATGCCATCACTCAATTTTCTTACGTGATAAACAACAGGACTATCGATCCAAACACCGCTCTTAACGCGGCTTACTACCTTAGTCAATCTTACGTTAATTTAAAAGATTACAATTCGGCGATAGCAACTTACGATTGGATTGCAAAGTACGATTTTCAAAACGTCTACAGATCATCAATTTACGTTCTTAAAGCCATTGCAATGGGTAAATTAGGTCTTTACTCGCAGATACCTGCTTACGTTGACTCTGTGTTGCAGGCTTATCCAAACATATCCACTAAAAATGACTTACTTTATTACAAGGCAAATGCTTACATGAAGACGAATAATCTTTCAAAAGCCTTTTCCATAGCAACTTCTCTCTCAAATCAGAATACCTCTAACGATGCCAAGGGCGGTATACTTTACATAGAGGCAAAGTATTACCAGTCGATCAACGATCTAAAACATGCTGAAGAGTACTTCAAAGATGTCTACATGTTGTACCCATCGAGTAGCGCCGCACCAGATGCCGCTTACGATCTTGGAAATCTTTTCTACTCTTTACAAGATTATTCAAATGCAAAGGATGCCTTTTTTGCCTTGGTTTCACTTTTCCCATCAGATCAAAGAGTGCCAGAGGCTCTCTATTACATAGGCCTTTGCTACGAAAATATTGGTCAAGCAAGCAATGCCGTGCAGATTTACAATTCCTTGATCTCAAAATTCCCGAATTCGCCTTATTCGTCCAAAGCTCAAGCCAGACTTTCTGTGCTTGAAAAGCGGTGAAACTGATGAAAATTCTGTACTTTTTTGTCCTTACATTTGGATTGGGCACCTTTGTCTTTGCAGCAGCCATAAATCTTGAGATAAATGCAAATTATTACTCTCATAACCTTGAATTCACTGGTACTTTTGCGGCCACAGATGTGGGTGTCAACGTAATTTCAATTCCAAAAAATTTCGTCACTGAAAATATATCGGTACCATCTTCGACTGTCGTCTCATCTTTAAAAGTCCTTCCATCCACAACAAACAACTTTGCGCTTTCAACTTTTGGCGCAAATTTTCCAAACAAGTCTTTTCAGAAAGGTCAGTACAATTTTTACGCCAACAGTTCAAATGAAATAGGCTTGAACTTTGAAACCCCGGTTATTTCTGGTTTGATGAATTACAACTACGATCAAGCGCGGTTGTCTAACTTTTCACTTGGCTTTAACTTGGGGCCAGTTTCGGCACTAACCTTTATGAATTCCAAAAATTCAAGCATTTCACTTACCTTTCTTAATGGATTCTCAGTTGCAGGCAATATGACAAACCAATCAACCTCTGTAAGCGCAAATTTACCAATTGAATTTGGAAATGTCATTTTTAACGTTGGAGGTGCTTACACCTTGTCTTCACAGCAATTTAAACCTAAATTGTATGCCGTTTACATGGGCAACGATATAATGCCCTATGTTATGTATGATGGTGAATCAACTCCAACAATTTCTGCCGGCTTAAATTCGAGCATTCTCGCGCTTTACGCTAAAGCCACCCTCATTTCAACGCCAATTTACTCAATTCAAGCCAATTACAGAAATCCTTTAGGCATCTTAGGAGCTGATTTCTCAATTCAATCTGCGCAAAACTATTGGGTTGATGCAAATTTCACTTCCGTTCCTTTTGGGCTCAATTTCTTGCAGTTTTACTTGGGCGGCAACGTGAATTTAAAAAGTGACGGTACTTACCTTTTTAATCTTTACACTTCGGCAAATTTGAATGTGTTTTCGGCAAATGTTGAAGGTTGGTTTGGAATTTATGGAAATGGAGGAATACCTTCATATCGATATGGAATGGATGTGAGCTTTTGAGCGCTTTGGAATACGATCTTTACATCAAAATCGATGAACCTGACATTCACATGATCAATTACATGCTTGAGGCAGAAGATAACCTTTTGAACGTGCGAAATGTAGATCCAAAATCGAATCTTTTGAAAATCGTCGTTGTGGACACTGATCTTTCAGATATGTTGAAATTGCTAAACTATTTGAAAGATGAACTTCATCTTGAAGTGGTGAAATATGGGCCGAGTCTTGGAGTTCTTTAGAAAGCCTATACCAAGGGAACATTTCAAATCTCTCAACGAAATACCTTACGATAGGCTTAAATTGTGGGGATTTGAAGTCATAATATTTGATTATGACAACACCTTAGCTCCATTTTTGCATCAAATCCAAAATGAGGTTATAAACTTGTTGAAGGAACTCATCAAGATGGGTTTCACAATTGTGATCGTCACGAATGCATCGTATGAAAGGACAAAAAAGTTAAGAAGTGAATTACCAGAGGTAAAGGTCTTTGCGAAGGCAAAAAAGCCTGGGGTAAAGGTTCTAAAATTGGCCCTTAAAACGGTGAACGTGCCCGCTTCGAAAGTCGTATTCGTTGGAGATCTTTTTTTCACAGACATAATTGCCGGCAACAGAATGGGAATGTACACGATAATGGTGGAACCTTATCGCGGCGTTGGAGTTGCCCTAAGTTTACTTGTTTTACTTGAAAAAATTTCATACTACCTTGTTTTCTACACCTTTGGATGGCTTTTTAGAATTGGAGAATTGATTTCTCCAAATGAGTGGGCAGAGACCGTCTTCGATGTCGATTACGATCGTCTAATTTCAAAGGGTATAAAGCTCTTCGTTTTTGACATGGATGGGACCTTAACGAAGTGGAGAGCATCTCAAGTAGACCTTAAAACTTTGAATTTACTTAAAAATATCTCTCAAAAAAGCAAGGTTGTGATTTTGTCAAACGGCAATTCTCCCGCTCTTGATATAATCACAAAGAATGGAATACAAGTTTTTAGACATGCCCATAAACCTTTGACGACCAAAATTTTAAAAGTAATGAAAATTTACGGCGCGTCAAAAAAAGAGGTCACGATCATAGGAGATCAGCTTTTTACCGATATATTGATGGCAAATCTTGCCGGCCTTTATTCCATAAAGGTTCAACCACTCTCAAAGGACGAAATGTGGTTCACAAAATTCTTGAGAATCCTTGAAAAATTTGTGAGACCTTTTACAAGGAAAAAGCCTTCTATTGGATCGGGCAACGATCTGCTAAATGCCATCAACGTTCAACAAAAAATGGAGGTGTAATGTTATGCCAGAAAAGTTTTTAGTCACAGGCGGCGCGGGTTTTATAGGCTCAAACATCGTCGACGAACTTATCAATCTTGGAGAGATCCCGATCGTGGTGGACGATCTTTCCACCGGAGATAGGGCAAACCTTTCTTCAGATGTCATATTTTATCAATGTGATGTGAGAAATAAAGATCAACTTGAAAAGGTTTTTCAGGCTGAAAGGCCAAAATATTTAATTCACACGGCCGCACAGATATCCGTCTCGAAATCCGTGAGAGAGCCATCTTACGATGCGCAAGTAAACATCATGGGAATGATAAATTTGCTTGATCTTTCTGTAAAATACGGCGTTGAAAAATTCATCTTTTCATCTTCGGGTGGAGTCATGTACGGTGAAGATCCGAAAATCTATCCAACTCCCGAGAGTGTGTGTCCAGACCCTCTTTCTCCATATGGCATAGCAAAGTTGGCCTGTGAGAAGTACCTTAAGTTCTACCAAAAAGAACATGGTCTGAGGTACACGGCGTTAAGATATGGAAATGTCTATGGGCCAAGGCAGAATCCAGATGGAGAGGCCGGAGTAATTGCCATATTCGCCAAAAAGATGCTCAGAGGAGAACAGGTAACGATAAACGGGGATGGAGAATATGTAAGAGATTACGTTTACGTTAAAGATGTCGTGAGTGCAAACATCAAGGCCATCGAACTGGGAGATGGAGAAAATATAAACATTGGCACCGGGATCGGCAAAAGCGTAAATGATGTTTTTAGCGCTTTGAAATCAAGGATAAATTACACCCTCAGTCCGGTCTACGGACCCGCAAGAGCCGGAGATTTAAGAAAGAGCATCTTAGATAATTCAAAGGCAAAGCACATTCTTCATTGGGAACCTGTCTACGATTTTGAAAAGGGAATTTCTGAAACTGTTTCATACTTTGAGGGAAGGAAATAAATTGCAGGGAAGTTTGTGGAATGATGAACCTTTAGCGTTAAAATTAAGGCCAAAAAGTTTCGATGAATTTATCGGACAGGACCATCTCTTGTCACCTGGCATGCCATTGAGAGAAGCCATCGAAAACGATAATCTCTACAGTGCAATTCTTTATGGACCTCCAGGATGCGGGAAAACATCCTTAGCCGAAGTTATAAAGCACATTACGAAAAAGGAGTTCAAGCATTTCAGTGCGGCAAATCAAGGCGTTGGAGAACTTAAGCCTTTGATTGAAGAAGCATCTGAAACTTTCAAAAGGACTGGTAAGCAAACGATCATATTTGTAGATGAAATACACAGATTCAACAAATCACAGCAGGATACGCTTTTGCAATCTGTGGAGTCTGGATCGGTGATACTGATCGGGGCAACCACCGAAAATCCAAGTTTTGAGATAAATCCCGCTTTGCTTTCGAGGTGCCGTGTCTTTGTGTTTAAGCCACTTTCAGAAGATGATGTGAAGAAGATCGTGAAGAAAGCGTTGAAATTTGAAAATGCAGTTTTTGACGAACAATCAGTTGAGATCATTTCTAACTTAAGCGGTGGGGATGCGAGGATGGCTTTGAATATGGTCCAAGAGGCAGTGGAATTTGCAAGAAGGCACGGTATAAATTCAGTTTCAGCCGATGAAATAGAGTCTATCTTGCAAAAGGCAGTCCCAAGGTACAGAAAACGTGCGGACGAACACTACGATTTCATCTCAGCGCTTCACAAAAGCATGAGAGGCAGCGATCCAGATGCCGCCGTTTACTATCTTGCGAGAATGCTTGAATCTGGCGAAGATCCGCTTTACATAGCAAGGAGAGTTGTACGATTTGCTTCTGAAGACATCGGCCTTGCAGATCCAAGGGCTTTAAGCGTGGCAATAGACGCTTACCAGGCATCCCATTTCATTGGAATGCCAGAATGTACAACGGCCCTTGCCGAAGCAGTCATATATTGTGCCGTGGCGCCAAAGAGTAATTCGGTATACGTTGCTTACACGAAAGCGGCAGAAGAGGCGCGTGCAAATCCATTCGAGGAGGTACCGTTGAAGATAAGAAATGCACCAACGAATCTCATGAAGGAGATGGGATATTCAGAAGGATACGTTTATCCCCATGATGTTGCCGGCGCATTTCTTGTGGAAAACTATCTTCCCGAAAGGCTCAAGGGTCATGTCTTTTACACGCCATCCAACAGAGGAGTTGAAGCCAAAATCAAAGAGAGACTCGAAAGTTTATGGAAGAATTTTAAAAAATGGGAGGCAAAAAATTGAAAAAAATTCTCTTTTGGTCCATAGTAGCGGCCGTAATAATAGCCCTTTATTTTTTCTTAAAAGCCACATTTTCTGGAAGTCTTGTGCTTGATCCGTACCTCATAAATAATTCATTTTTGCACATCAAATGGTATGGCGTTATCATAGGTTCATCCGTTGTCATAGCCTATTTGCTCGTAAGAAACCAATTGCTTAAGGAAGGCGTAAAAGAAGATGAATTCATAATAGCAATGGTTTTAACGATTCCTTTTGCCGTCATAGGAGGAAGGCTTTTTTACGTTGCTTTTACATGGAATGAGTATTTCAAATATCATGTTAATCAAATTTTTGAACCATGGACAGGCGGAATGGCAATTTTTGGTGCCTTAATTGGGATGTTCTTTGGAGGATGGCTTTACCTTAAATTAAACACCAAAGCATCTTTCACGTATCTTCAGGCGATGGATGCGCTTGGAATGGTACTTCCCTTTGCCCAGGGCATGGGTAGATGGGGAAATTTCTTCAACCATGAAGCCTACGGTGTACCAACAAACCTTCCGTGGAAGATGTTCGTTCCGCCCATGTACAGAATGCCTGGATATGGAAATTTCGCTTTCTTCACGCCAACCTTCATATACGAAGGCATTGGCGACTTCTTGATCTTTTACATCCTTTACGAGTTCACGAAGAAGTACAGGATGAAATACGGTCAAACTTTTGCTCTGTATCTTTTGCTTTATCCAACACTGCGAATCTTCGTTGAATCTTTAAGGCTTGACAGTCTTTGGTTCTATTCGCTTAGAATAGATCAGGTTGTACCCGTCATCTTCATAATAGCCGGGGGCCTTTTGTTCGCGTGGATCAAGCGTAACGGTTTGATGGTAAAGGAGGCTTGAAGTGGCACTTTACATTTTTGACGGTACTGCCATTGTTTACAGGGCGTACTACGCACTTCCGCCACTTTCTACGCCCGATGGAAAACCCACCGGGGCAGTCTTTGGTACCGCAAAGATGCTCTTGAAATTCATAAAGGATCACGTGAGCCGAAATGACAGCATGGTATTCGTTATGGATTCAAAAGCCCATAATTTTAGGCACACGCTCTTTGAGGATTATAAAGCCAACAGGGCTCCAATGCCAGAAATGATGTCAGTCCAATTGTCCTACGTTGAGAGGTTAATAGAATGTCTCAAAATACCGCTTTTAAAGGAAACAGGATATGAGGCTGATGATATCATTGCGACCCTCGTCAAAAGGTTTGCTGCCGCCTTTGATCGAATATACGTCGTGACGGGAGACAAGGATCTACTTCAACTTGTCGGAGAAAAAGTAAGGATCTTAAGATTCGCTTCGCTTGGCATCTCAGATCTCGTCGAGTATGACGAAGAAATGGTGATAAACAAGTACGGACTCAAGCCATCCCAAATTGGGGATTACCTTTCTCTTGTTGGAGACGCATCTGACAACATTCCCGGAGTCAGAGGCATAGGTGAGAAAAGTGCTGTAGAATTGTTGAAAAAATACGGAAGTGTCGAAAACTTGTACGCACACCTTGATGAAATTCCAAAGAAATATTCAAAATTGCTCGTAGACGGTGAATCAACCATGAAACTCTCAAAGCAACTCGTAACTTTGTCTTCAGATGTTCCAATATCCATTGATTTGAAACCTTACGATGGGCCGGACAAAAAGAAACTTTCTGAACTTTTTGATGAACTTCAATTTAACTCTCTTAAGGCAGAATTCGATCTTTACGATAAACAAAATTCAAAATCCAATTATTTGACCATTGACTCGATTGAGGAATTCAAGAGTATTTCAGAAACTCTTTCGAAAAAGGGATTGTTTTCCTTCGACACGGAAACAACCTCTTTGGATCCTTTTGAGGCAAAACTGGTGGGCGTTTCTTTCTCAGACGGTTCAAACAGTTATTACGTTCCCATAGGCCATAAGAGTGGAAAAAATGTGGGAAAGGAAGCATTTGAGATTCTAAAATCATTACTCGAAAGCCAAAATCTGAAGATAATAGGTCAAAATTTGAAATACGATCTTGAAGTCATGCTAAATCACGGAATAAAATTTATTCCCCATTTTGACACCATGATAGCGGCTTACCTTCTAAACCCAAATGAAAGAAAATTTTCACTTGAAGAACTTGGGATGAGGTACCTTAATTATGCTGGCATCTCCTATGAAGAGATCACCAAGGGTAAAAATTTTGAAGAGGTATCCATCGAAGAGGCCACGAGATATTCCGCCGAGGATGCTGACATGACTTACAAACTTTACGATGTGCTGAATAAAAAATTGTACGAGCGCGATCTCATAGATCTCTTTTACAAAATTGAAATGCCACTCGTCAAAGTGCTTGCAAAGATGGAGATGAACGGTGTTTATGTGGATAGAGATTTTCTCAAAAAGCTTTCAGAAGATTACAACTTGAAATTGAAAGAAATGGAAGAAAAGATTTATAATCTATCAGGAGGCATGCCATTCAACATAAATTCGCCAAAGCAACTTTCAGAAGTACTTTTTTCAAGGCTTGGCCTTAAACCGCGAAAGAAAACCTCCACAAAAGCCTTTTCGACTGATGCCGAAGTGCTTGAGGATATGAAGGATGAACATCCGATAATTTCTATGCTTCTCGAGTACAGAAAGTATTTCAAACTCAAATCTACATATATAGACGCACTTCCAAAGTTAATAAACGCAAAAACCGGTCGGCTTCACACGTCATTTAATCAAACGGGCACATCGACGGGAAGACTTTCGAGCAGTGAGCCCAACTTGCAAAATATACCGGCAAGAAATGAAGAGGGGCTTGAAATAAGAAAGGCAATTCGTGCTCAAAAAAATGGATGGAAGATATTAAGTTCTGATTATTCTCAAATAGAGTTAAGAGTGCTCGCGCATGTAAGCGGAGATCCTGCACTCATAGAAGCATTCAAGGCCGATCAAGACATTCACCTCATCACTGCCTCAAAGATATACGGTGTGGATCAAAATCAGGTAACGCCTGAGATGCGTAGAGTTGGTAAAATGGTTAACTTTGCCATAACCTATGGGATAAGCGCTTACGGACTTGCCAAAAGGCTTGAAATACCAACGCAAAGTGCGGATGAGATCATAAAAAATTATTTCTTGAATTACCCTCAAGTTAAAGTATATCTTGATAAGACCATCGAATTCGCAATGGAAAATGGGTACGTTGAAACTATTTTTGGAAGAAAAAGGGACATCCCAGAATTAAAAAGTTCTAACAGGAATATAATTGAAGAAGGGAAACGCATGGCGATAAATGCGCCTATTCAAGGAAGCGCGGCTGACATAATAAAACTTGCCATGGTAGATATAGACAAAAAAATAGAGAAAATGAGATCGATGATGATTCTCCAAGTCCATGATGAACTCGTCTTTGAAGTCCCAGAAGAAGAGATTGACACGCTTCGGCAAATCGTCAAAGAGTCGATGGAAAATGTCTTTAAGATGAAAGTGCCGCTTAAAGTGGAAATTGAGGTTGGGGAAAGTTGGTGATAAAATGTACAAGAAAGTTTTGATTGCCGTCGATGGTTCTGAAATTTCAAAAGTTGTCTTTGAAAGGGGCATGGAGATAGCAAAAAGAGAAGGCTCACAGGCAGCCGTCATAGCGGTTGTGGACACCACAACGATGTACAATTTTGCATCTGCAAGTGAAATGAACCCATCATTTTTAAACGTTCAAGCACAAGTTCTAAAAGATCAAGAAACGGCCATGAGAAAATTCATATCAACTTTGAAAGAGTACTGCGATTATGGGTTCGAAGAAGAAATAAGGACTGGGATTCCAAACAAAGAAATAATTGCTTACGCCGAAAAATGGGGAGCAGATTTACTCGTTGTGGGAAGTTATGGAAGAGGTGGATGGGTCTCTGAATTTCTTTTTGGAACCACCGCAGAGAAACTTATAAGGACGGCAAAGACAGATGTACTTGTCGTCAAATGCAAGGGAGAAAAGAAATGAGGATTTTTTTCAAAACATACGGATGTCAAATGAACATTCACGATACCGAGATAATGAAAGGGCTGTTGGTAAATGCTGGCCATACGATCGTTTCAGAACTTAAAATGGCAGATCTTGTTGTGATAAATACATGTGCTGTTAGAGGAAAGTCTGAGAACAAAGTTTACAGTTTTATAGGAAGACTTAAGAAGAATGGTTACAAGGTTGGAGTAACTGGGTGTGTTGCACAGTACATGTCTGATAAATTGAAAAATTACGATGTCGAATTCATAGTTGGAACGCGATCTCTAACCTCAATAACTCAAGCAGTTGATGGAATTAAAAAGATCGATCTTGAAGATCGCATATGCGAAATAAATTCCACCACTCCAGTTTTAAGGGATCAGAAGAAACATGCTTGGGTGAACATAATAGCAGGCTGTGATAAATTTTGCACTTATTGCATCGTTCCTTACACAAGAGGAAGAGAATTGTCGAGGCCTCTTGGGGATATTCTCGAGGAGGTTAGAACACTTGCGCTAAACGGATACAATCAGGTGACATTTTTGGGACAAAATGTTGATTCTTACGGAAAAGATCTCAAAGACGGTACTTCACTTGCCAAATTGCTTGAACTTTCACAGAAAATAGATGGCATAGAGAGATTTTGGTTTTTAACATCGTATCCTTCAGACATAACCAATGAATTGATCACAGTTGTAAGCAAATCCCCCAAAATTTCAAAGAATTTTCACATTCCAGCACAATCTGGCAGCGATAGGATTCTTAAAAAGATGAACAGAAGGTACACTCGTCAAGAGTACTTAGAACTCGTTAAAAAAATTCGATCAGAAGTTGATGGTGCAACAATTGGCGGTGATATCATAGTTGGATTTCCAACGGAAACAGATGAGGACTTTGAAGAAACATTGTCTCTCGTTGAAGAGGCACAGTACATTCGTCTGAACGTTGCGCCGTATTCACCAAGAAGTGGAACGGTTGCGGCAAAATTTTATCCAGACGATGTTCCCTACAGCGTCAAAAAAAGCAGAATTGCAAAGTTAACGTCGCTTCAGCATGAAATAGAGAGGATGCTTAACGAGAAACTCATAAATCAAGAAGTTGAAATCATAATTGAAAGCAATTCTGGAGATAAATCTTATGGAAGAACTATAGACAACAGAATGGTTTTGATAGATGAAAAAATACCAGAAGGAGAAATTCTAAGAGTTAAATTGACTGCTTTCAAATCTGGTACGCTCTACGGCCAAATCGGGAAGGTGTCAATCTTTGCCTAACGATCTCACTCCGATGATGGTGCAATATTCCAACCTAAAAGCACAGTATCCTGACTGTGTATTACTCTTCAGACTTGGTGACTTCTACGAAACCTTTGATGATGATGCCAGATATGTGTCAAAAGTACTCGGACTCGTTTTGACGCACAGAAGTGACCATCCAATGGCTGGAATCCCCTACCACGCTTTGAACTTATACTTAAAAAAACTCATAGAAAATGGCAATAAGGTCGCGATTTGCGATCAACTTGAAGATCCAGCACTTGCCAAAGGCATCGTTAAACGAGATGTCACAAGAATTGTGACCCCAGGCACGATAATAGAAGACGATGTGCTCCCAACGGAAAATAATTACATCGCCGCTTATTACAAGGGCGTAACCGCGCTTATCGATATATCCACTGGAGATTTCTTCGTGGATACTTCTGAAGAAGCGATGGAGAAGTATAATCCAAAACACGTTATACACCAAGGAGAAGTGAAAGAAGTCAAAGATGCCTTCGTTGAAAGGGTGGAAGACTGGTATTTTGATCCCAAAAATGCAGACAGCGTTATCAAAGCACAATTCGGTGTTGAAGACATTTCTTTTCTTGAACTTACAAAAGAAGAAAGAACTGCGGCAGCGGCTATCCTTAAATATCTCCAGATAACACAAAAAAGAGTGCTTGCCAACTTAAAAAGGCCAGTTAAGTTAAGAAGAAAAGAAAGGATTTTTCTTGATGTACTTACCATATCAAATCTTGAAATAATAAAGTCCAATGGCCTATCGCTTTACTCTCATATGAATAGAACTGTAACAAACATGGGGCAAAGGACTTTAAGAAGAGAAATAGTTGCCCCACTTGCAGATGCAGATCAGATAAACAAAAGACTCGATCTCGTTGAATTTCTGACAGTTCATCATGATATGCTGGAATCGCTGAGAAATATTCTGTCGGGAATACACGATGTTGAAAGAATAATTTCAAGAATGACTTACGGTGCCGCGACTCCATCTGATGCCGTGGCGTTGAGAGAAAGCATAGGCGCTTTTCATTCCCTCAACAAATGGATAAGGGCAAATTCCATCTTCTCCGATTATCTTTTAGATCCCGTTGAAGATCTTTATTTGCTCTTGAAAAGTGCAATCGCTGAAGAACCTCAAGGAGACGTTGGAAGCGGTAAGGTCATAGCCAATGGATTCTCAAAGGCACTTGATGAGGCCAGGTCGATACTTTACGATATCGATGGATACATAAAAAGTTACGAAGAAAGAGAAAAAAGCAGAATAGGGAATAAGGTTAAAATTGGTTACAGTTCCGTCTTTGGCTATTACATAGAGATTTCAAAGGCTTACAAGGGAGAAATCCCGCCAGAATACGTCAGAAAGCAAACGCTTGTCAACGCTGAACGTTACACGACTCCAGAACTTGTTCAACTGGAAAAGCGAGTACTTCAAGCGAATGAAAACGTGACGAGCCTTGAGATAGAATGCTTTGAAAGGGTACGCAATGAAGTGGTTAAAAATAAAGACAAAATCCTTGAAAATGCCACGAAAATAGCGTTTATTGATATGATTTCTTCCTTCGCCTGGATGGCGATTCAGGAAAATTACGTTAGACCCTCCTTTGGTTCAAGTGTTAAAATAGAAGGTGGACGTCATCCTATCGTTGAAAAAAGGGTAAGTGAGTTTATCGCAAATGATCTTGAGATGGATGAAAAAAAGAATTTTGTTGTGCTTACCGGTCCAAACATGTCGGGAAAATCAACCTTTATTCGCCAGGTAGCGCTCATCGCGATCATGGCTCAAATGGGTGCTTTTGTCCCAGCAAAAAGTGCTCAATTAAGGATTTTTGATAGGATTTTCACCCGAATAGGCGCAAGGGACGATCTTACGTCGAATAAAAGCACTTTTTTAGTCGAAATGTCAGAAGTTTCTACGATATTGAATTTTGCAACTAAAAATTCTTTCATCATTTTAGATGAAATTGGTCGCGGGACAAGTACATTTGATGGGTTGAGCATAGCATGGGCTGTTTCAGAATATATCTCTCAGAAAGTTGGCGCTTTCACCATCTTTGCGACGCATTACAACGAACTTTCAGAACTTGAAAAAATATACCCAAACATCTATAATTTAACGATAGAAGTCTTGGAAAAAGAGAAAAGCGTGCTTTTTCTCCACAAAGTGGTACATGGAACTGCGGATAAAAGTTATGGAATAGAGGTTGCAAAAATTGCCGGCATTCCAAATGAGGTTATCCAGAGAGCCTATGAGGTTTCACAAGCCATATCGTCGGTGAGCCACATAGAAAAGGGCGTTAGATTTCTAACGTCTGGAGAAGTTGAAAGTATCAAGAAAAAGATCAAAAGCGTGAACAAAGATCAGATCAACTTTTTTGAAAATACAGGAGGATTAAAATGGAAAGAATAGCAGTTATGACAAGTGGCGGAGATGCACCAGGCATGAATGCAGCCATCAGGGCAGTTGTAAGGTACGGTGTAAGTAAGGGACTCGAAGTGTACGGCATAATGAGAGGGTATGCTGGTCTTCTTGAAGATGACATAAAGGTGCTCAACTTTTCAGATGTTGGGGGAATAATGGAAAAAGGAGGCACTATCCTCAGAACTGCAAGATGTCAGGAATTCAAAGTTGATAGAGGACGCCAAGAAGCTTACAAAATCCTTAAAAAGCACGAAATAAAAGGACTTATCGTCATAGGTGGCGATGGTAGCCTAAACGGTGCTGCCCTCGTTGCAGCCGAAAGTGATATAAAAGTCATTGGAATACCTGGCAGCATAGACAACGACATATCTGAAACGGATATGTGCATAGGAGTTGATACCTGTCTAAACACCGTTATTGAAAACATTCAAAAACTTAAAGACACGGCATCTTCTCATGAAAGGGCGTTCATAGTTGAAACCATGGGAAGAGATTGTGGCTACATAGCCTTAATTGCGGGATTAACAACGGGAGCAGAGGCAATACTCATACCTGAAGTTAAGGTCGATTATCAAGCACTTGCAGACAAATTGCTTGCTGGAAGAAAGCGTGGCAAGATAAACTCCATCGTCGTCGTTGCCGAAGGGGCGGCAAGCGCCTACACCGTTGCTCGCCATCTCGAAAACAGAACTGGATATGAAACGCGCGTTACCATTCTCGGTCACGTTCAAAGAGGAGGCTCTCCTTCTGCAGCAGACAGGCTCCTTGCATCCCGCATGGGAGCGGCGGCAGTTCAAGCCTTTTTAGATGGTCAGTCAAGCGTCATGATAGGAATTCAAGGCAACAGCATTGTTCCCGTCGATCTCAACAGGGCACTTCAAAAGAGGAAAGAACTTGATTTGAGTCTTTACGATCTTGCAAATACATTGTCTTAGGAGGCAAAAGATGAGAAAAACAAAAATAGTTTGTACCATAGGCCCTGCAACCTTAAAAAAGGAGATGTTGGAATCCCTTGTAAGGGCAGGCATGAATGTTGCAAGATTGAACATGTCACATGGGACACACCAAGAAAAGGCTCAAACTGTTCAAGACATAAGAGAAATAAGAAAAAGACTTGGTCTGCCAGTTGCAATTCTCATGGACATAGAGGGTCCAAAATTAAGGACTGGAAAATTGAAGACGGAATACGTTGATCTTAAAAAAGGTTCTAAACTTGTCCTGACCGTGGACGATGTACTTGGAGACGAGAACAAAATTTCTGTGAGTTATGCAGGCCTTCCTAAAGATGTCAAGCCGGGCGATACGATCCTTTTAAACGATGGTCTCATAAATCTAAAGGTTTTGTCTTCAACGGACAAGGAGATCACCACGGAAGTTGTAAATGGTGGAAAGATAACCCACAACAGGGGAATAAATGTGCCAGGAGTTGATCTTGGCGTACCAACACTTACAGAAAAAGATCTAAAAGATATAGAACTCATATCGCAGTTAAAGCCTGAATACGTGGCTTTGTCTTTTGTTAGAAAGCCAAAAGATGTAACTGATTTGAGAAATATCTTGAATGAAAAAGGATTTGAAGATGCACGCATAATTTCAAAAATAGAGACAAAACAGGCCCTCGATAACCTCGAATCCATCCTTGACGTTTCAGATGGTGCCATGGTTGCAAGAGGGGATCTTGGAGCCGAAATAGCCTCGGAAGATCTACCCTTGGCTCAAAAAAGGATAATAAAACTCTGCAATGAACGGGCCATACCAGTTATAACGGCAACTCAAATGCTGGAATCTATGGTCACGAATCCAAGGCCAACTCGTGCTGAGATCACGGATATAGCCAATGCCGTTCTTGATGGGACAGACGCGGTCATGCTTTCCGAAGAAACGACGATAGGAAATTATCCAATTGAAGCCGTGAATTTCATGGATAAGATAACCAAAAAGGCCGAAGAATATCTCAAATTGTCTGAAAGTTTAAGGGCATCAACTCTTAATAAAAATCAAAATATAAGCGACGCAATAGCCTACTCTGCATGGCACTTGAGCATTGAATTGGGAACTTCAGTCATAATAGCATCGACATTTTCGGGATACACCGCCAGGCACGTTTCAAAATTTAGACCTTCGGCCGTCATCTTTGCCCCAACTCCCAAAGAAACATCTTACCATCAAATGGCACTTGTGTGGGGAGTTGTTCCCACCGTCATAGACAGAGTTGAATCAACGGATGAGATGGTAGAAAATTCAATAAAAGAATTGGTGGGCATGGGGCTTGCCAGCCCAAACGAAATTGTGATCATCACGGCTGGAATTCCGTGGGGATTTTCTGGAACAACGAACCTTATTCAGGTTCATAAAATTTAAGAAGGAGATGCTATCAATGGAAACTGGCGCTGAAAAAGTTTTGTGGAATCTTGGAGATATTTACACCTCGCAGGAGAAACTCAAAGAAGATGCTCAAAATTTGCTTGAAAAAAGCAGAGAATTTCATCAAAAATACTCGAACACACAAAAGATTTTTCAAGATCCAACTTCGGCAAAAGAGTCCATTGAGGCTCTCTCTAAATTGTACGATGATTTTGGAAAAGTGTCCGAATACGTTCAACTTAGGTTTGCAGAAAACACCGTTTCAGATGAAGTGAAGAAACTCATGGCATGGTTTGAAAACGTTGAGACAGAATTTCAGTCCAATCTCATCTTTTTCAACATAGCGATATCGAAGATGCCAGACGATGCCTTTGAAAAGATCATTCCCTCACTTGAAAAATACAGGCACTTTATCGAATCGTCGAGGAGATTTAAAGATCACGTCTTTTCTGAAAAAGAAGAGCAATTGATAGTGTACAAAAACACAACTGGTCCAGAGGCATTTGTCAAATTTTACACTCAACTCGTATCAACCTACAAATTCAAAGTAAAGATGAATGGAAAAGTACAAATCTTAAACAGTACCCAACTTCGATCGCTGAGAATGCATGCGGATCCAAAAGTAAGAGAAATGGCAAGTTCAAAACTTTTTAAAAGACACAAAAAGGATGCACTCGAGATAGAAAGTGCTTACAACGCAATAGTAAAAGATTATGACAACGAGGCCTTTTTAAGAGGTTATCCAACTCCAAACAGCATGAGAAATTTGGACAACGAAGTTAGCGACTCAGTTGTAGATACCCTCGTTGATGTCACCACAGAAAACAACGCGCTTGTAAACAGGTACTACAAGGTTAAATCTAAATTGATGGGAATGAAATTGAAGTTAAGCGATATATACGCACCAGTTGGCAGCGTTCAAAAAAATTTTTCTTGGAACGAAGCAAAAGAGATTGTAAGAAAGTCATTTTATAACTTTGATGACACGTTTGGAAAGATAGTTGACGATTTTTTTGATAAAAATTGGATTCACGCCGCTCCCATGCCCAGCAAAGAAGGCGGCGCATTTTGCGCTTATGCGACACCAAAGGTCCATCCTTACGTGCTCTTAACCTTTACCGGACAGATAAAAGATGTCATGACGCTTGGCCACGAACTCGGTCACGGCCTTCATGCCGTACTTTCATCAAAGCAAAATATCCTTCAATATCACACGCCTCTCACGATGGCAGAGACTTCTTCTACCTTTGCCGAAATGCTTTTAATGGATTATTTTCTTGACACTCTTCCAAAAAAAGAAGTGATACCATTTATCGCATCAAAACTTGAGGATCTATTTGCAACGATGAACAGGCAAAACATGTTTACCAGATTTGAAAGGCGAGCGCACGAGAAGATATCCAAAGACGGAGCCACCTTCGATGAACTTTCAGACATATACAACGAAGAACTTCATCTCATGTTTGGCGATGCCGTTGAATACAATCCAGAGTTTAGATGGGAATGGTCTTCAGTACCGCATTTCTTTCATACGCCATTTTATTGTTATGCTTACGATTTTGCCCAACTGCTTGTCATATCTTTATACGCCAAATACAAGGAAGGTATGCCAAATTTCAAAAAAAGATACATAGATCTGCTTTCGGCAGGAGGATCTGACACTCCAGAAAAACTTTTAGAACCATTTGGAATAAAACTTTCAGATCCAAAATTCTGGCAAAGTGGATTTAACTATATCGAAGAAAATTTGGTGAAAAGATTGGAAAGTGACGTGAAATGAAAATTCTCGTGGCGCAATCTGGAGGGCCGACGGCCGTCATAAACGCTTCTCTTGCTGGCGTGATCAAGAGGGCCAAAATGCTTAATCACGATGTGATCGGAGGCCTCTACGGGATAGAAGGAATTCTTGAGTCCAAATTGGTTAATTTAGAAATTGAGGATGAAGATATTCGCCTTTTGGAAAAGACGCCTGGTGCATACCTTGGATCTTGCAGATATAATCTTCCAGACCCACCAAATCAAGTGTACGATCGCTTTTTCGATGTAATTAGTTCCAATAAAATAGACGCTTTTCTTTACATAGGCGGTAATGATTCAATGGATTCCGTTGAGAAGATCTCACACGAAGCGAAAAGGAGAAAGTTGCCTCTTTTGACTGGAGGCATACCAAAAACCATTGACAACGATCTAGTTGAAACGGATCATTGCCCAGGCTTTCCAAGCGCGGCAAGGTTTTTAAACGTTTTAGCCTGTGAGTTTGTTTTGGATTCAAATGCTTATTCAAAACCACCGATATGTGTCATGGAAATAATGGGTAGAGATTCTGGCTGGCTTACTGAATCGGTAAAGTTGTCAGAAGAAGTTATCGATGGTCTAAATGTGATAAGTTACATACCGGAAAGGGCAATTTCTGAAGCACAAATTCTTGATGATGTGGCATCGAAAAAAGGGATGGTGCTTGTCGCCGTTTCTGAGGGTATAAGAAATAAAGATGGAAAATATTTCTCCGCTTTGGAGGTTAAAGATGCTTTTGGGCACCCAAAGTTGGGCGGAGCGGGCGAAAGAGTCGCCAACATCATCGAAAAAGTAGGTAAAGTCAAATTTGTCAACCCGTCTTTTCTTCAAAGATCGGCCTCTCATATCGTCTCCGAAGTCGATCTCAGAGAGGCTAAAATGGTGGGAAGTGATGCCGTTGATGCACTTGAAAGTGGTAAGGGTGGTTTTTTTGTGTCGATCGAAAGAATTCCTGGAAATGTTTACGAATCAAAAACAAGGATCATTCCAATAGAAGGAATTGGAAATAAGATAAAGACAGTTCCGCAAGATTTCAACGATCAAAAATTAAGGGCTTATTTAAAACCCTTAATTGGAGAACTTCCAAAGTACGCGAGGAGAAAAATTTGAGTTTCATACATTTAATTCTGAATTCTTTGAGTAATTTTTCAGTATGGGCCATAAATTCGGCTGGATATTTTGGCATATTGTTCACGATGATCCTGGAAGGATTTTCTATTCCAATACCCAGTGAGGTCATACTTCCTTTGGGAGGTTACATCGCTTCCAAGGGAACACTTAATGTGCTGGGCGTTGTGCTTATGGGATCGATTGGTGGAACGATCGGATCTATAGCACTTTATTACGTTTCGATGATTTTCGGAAGAAATTTCATAAAACATTGGGGAAAGTACGTTTTGATCTCCGATAAGCATCTCGACGCCATGACGGGCTGGTTTGACAAGTATGGCAATTTCACAGTTTTTACCACAAGGTTGCTTCCAGTTGTGAGAGGCCTTGTTGCGATTCCGGCTGGAATTGCCAAGATGAACATTTGGAGTTATACCATTTATACCTTTTTAGGAAGTCTCATATGGTCGCTTATCTTAACTTATTTTGGCTTCCAATTAGGACTTTCAGGCGTTAGCATGGATATAATATGGGTTGTTGTATTCATTTTAGTCGGGGTTACCTTTGGGATTTACTTTGGATATAGGTTCTTGAAAAAACGCATAAAACTCTTCACGATATTCGTTAACATTATTTTATGGTCTTTCCTGGCATTTTTCGTTTTTTTTGCACTTTACGAGGCCTATTTCCCAGTAAAAGCACACGATCTTAATTACACCAACATCACTCAAATTCAAAAAATAAAAGGTGATTTTTCATTCTACGTGGTGGGAAATACTTTTTACAACGTTGAGTTTTTTGATGCCTTTTCCTCTGAAATCGGAACGCCGACTTCAAACGAGTTTATCGTCGCACTTGGAAACATCGTTTATTCTGGCGATCTTTCAAAGTATAAAATATTGCTTAACGATCTCAAAAAAATAAAAGTACCATTTCTTGCCATTCCAGGTCCTCGAGAGTTTGCAGATGGCGGTTACGCTCATTTTTACTCCATATTTGGAAATTACGAATATACCTTTCATGTGGGAAACTCATTTTTCACCGCTTTAAACGTTGCAAATGGCAAATTAACGCAATCTCAGTTAGATTGGCTTTCTGATAGATTGTCTCGTGCCTCAACTTATACTAACAAGATTGTCCTCATGCATTTTCCGGCCTATTGGATGGGTAAAAATAAGGTAAGATTGGATGAAAGCACCTCTCAAAAATTCGAAAAAATACTCCTTGATAACAAAGTCAATCTTGTTGTATCAACTGGGCAAAATAAAGGATACTTTCCTTCTCCAATTCCCTATCTTGAAGTTGGTGGGATGAAATACGCGCTCATAAGTGTAAAAGACAATTCTATCTCTGTAACCCAAAGTACGATCCCATCTTTGAAATCAAATTTCAATCAAGCGATGCAGGACATGTCAATCTACGTTTACACCTTTTTAGTCATGGAATGGCCGATTGTGGGCATTGTAGCCATAGCGATACTAATTGCATGGTTTTTATGGAAAAGATACAAAATAACCATCAAAATCGAGAAAAAATAGGAGATTGAAGAGGTGTTTCCGTGGAAAATTTTGATTTGACAATTCTTACAACAACAGACATTCATGGATACATATTTCCAATAGATTACACCACAAAGCATCCACTTGATTACGGTTTAGCAAAAATCTCCACCGTTATGAAAAACATAAGAAATGAAAAAGCGCATGTACTCTACCTTGATGATGGTGACTCTATTCAAGGTTCTCCGTTGGAATATTATCACGCGATTGTGGACAATTCAGGTGAAGATCCAACGATAAAGGCGCTTAACTATCTTAAATGCAATGCCATGACTGTCGGAAATCACGAATTCAACTTTGGAAGAAAAGTACTTGAAAAAGCCATTTCCGAAGCCACTTTTCCGATTACCTCTGCAAATATAGTTTACAAAGGAAATGGAAAGCCAGTTTTTGGAAATGGTTACGTGATTTTTGACTTTAACGAAGGTCCAAAAGTTGCTTACCTCTGTCTTACGACTAAATACATACCGTTTTGGGAGGAACCTGAATATATAGAAGATATAGATTTTTTAGATCCAATAGAAACGGCTAAGATTTATATCCGTGATCTGAAAAATTTAGGCGTCGATGTGATAATAGTAGGGTATCATGGAGGATTTGAAAAAGATCCGGACAGCGGAGAAGTCATATCCGAATTAACCGGTGAGAATCAGGGATATGAAATGGCAATGACTTTGGAAGGGGTTTCAGCCTATATCTTTGGCCATCAGCATAAATCTTTTGCCACAAAGGTAAAAGGCATTCCAGTTGTGATGGCTTCATCTTGGGGAAAGGCTTTGGGAGAAATAGATTTGAAGTTGTCAAACAATAATGGATGGATTGTAGAATCAAGTGAGGTCAAACTGTTAAAGCCAGACTTATTGGTCGATAAAGAAATGCTTAGGATCGAAAAATCATATCAGATTACCGTTCAAAAGTGGCTCGATGAGCCAATTGGAGAGGCAATGGGCGATTTCTGGATACCAGATGCGATGTACGCACGAACTCATGAAACAGCGCTTTTAAATCTCGTAAATGACGTTCAACTTTACTATTCTGACGCTCAAATATCAGCAACTTCGATTTTTTCTTCAGAAATTCACGGCTGGAAAAAAGGCATTGTAAGGAGAAGGGATGTTATGGGCGTTTACATCTTTTCAAACACGCTCAAAGTTTTCAAGTTAAAAGGCATCGATATAAGAAAGATGATCGAACATTCGGCATCTTATTTTGACCTTAAAGATGGGAAGATCATTCCTTCTGGAGATCTTGCCGGGTACAAATACAACATATTTAAAGGCATTTCTTACACAATAGATTTGACGAAAGAAGTTGGAAGTAGAGTTGTTAAACTTGAAAAAGATGGAATCCCTCTCGATGAAAATACGGAGTACACAATAGCCGTTAACAGCTATCTTTCAGGAGGAAATGGTGGGTACACGATGTTTTTAGGGAAAAAGCCGATAAAAGAAATTAAAATTCAAATCGCCGAATTGATAGTTAACTACATAAAAGATCATAAGGTAATTGAGCCGAAAGTTGAGAACAGTTGGATGGTGATAT
>JAVRKN010000004.1:0-24716 GCA_031962405.1 Athalassotoga sp.
TAACCCCTAATCTCTAATGTCTAATCTCTAATGCCTAATCTCTGCATTTGCAATTCGAGATCTGTATTTTAAAAGGCATTTGGTATATAATTCTTTTGGAGGAAAAAGATGATTCTTAAGATTGAAAATCTTGAAATGCGATTCGGGGAACGCGTACTTTTTTCGAATGTTAATCTTCAAGTCAAAAAAGGAGAAAAGATCATCCTCATTGGACCAAACGGTTCCGGGAAAACGACATTTTTAAGAATTTTGACTGGCGATATTGAACAAACAGAGGGAAAGATCGAGTTTTATGGGCGAAAAATCGGAACGATAAGCCAATTTAGAATGGAGGAAGATAGGTCACTTTACGAAGAAGGCTTATCGGCCTTTGAGGAAGCCATCGAATTGTACAAATTGGCCATCGATAGTGCCATGAATAACGATCTTGATGAATACGATGTTGCCCTTTCAAGTGCCGAATCTTACGATATCTACGCGGCAGAAAAAAGAGTAAGGGAGATGCTTAAGGGCGTTGGATTTGAAGAAAAAGACTTTGAAAGGAAATTATCAACGCTGAGTGCCGGAGAGTTAACAAGACTTGAAATGGCAAAGGTGCTAATCAGAGATCCCGATCTTATAATTTTGGATGAACCTGGAAATTATTTAGACGTTTATGGTCTCGAATTTTTAAATGAAGCACTTGTTTCTTTAAAGGGATCCGTTATAATAGCCACACATGACAGGAAAATGATGGAGAGAGTTCCAGACAAAATATGGGAGATCGACTTTGGAACTATAAAATCTTACGATGGAAAATACTCTGATTTTTTAATTCAAAAAGAGAATTTTCTTAGAACAATTGATCACAGAACAGAGGATCTCGATAGGAAAATATCCAATTTGAAGAAATCAATAAACAGATACAGGCAATGGGGAAGAGACAAAGCCATAAAGCAGGCTAAGTCTAAGGAAAAAATCGTTGTAAAGTTGGAAAATGAAAGGGCAAAATACGAATTCGAAAGGCAAAAAATTTTCAAAGACATGCATTTTCAGGTCGAAAGTGTCACGGAAGATTTGGTTTTAAGTGTCAAAGATTTAGAGGTTTTTGCAGGCCAAAAGATGATTGGAAAGTTTTCTTTTGATATTCATAACGGTGAAAAAGTTGTTATCTTGGGCAAAAATGGTGTTGGTAAAACCTCGCTTTTGAAAGCCATTCAATCAGATAAGGTGCACGTCTCTTTTGGGCCAAATACTTCTATGGCATACGTTGACACAGTTGGAACGGAAAGATCGAGAAAAAGTGTTATCGAAGAAATGTGGCAAAGAGTGCCTCTTTGGAAAGATTACGAGGTGAGAAAATATCTCGGAAGGTTTGGATTCGAAGGAGAGGATGTTTTTAAAAGTATTAATTCACTTAGCGGTGGAGAATTCGTGAGATATCAACTTGCCACAGCGTTGATAAAAAATCCAAATTTTCTTGTAATGGATGAGCCTACAAATCATCTTGATCTTTACATGATCGAATCTCTTGAAAGTACTCTTTTGGAATATGCAGGCGCACTGCTCTTTACCACTCATGATCTTGAATTTGCAGAGCATGTAGCAAACACCTTTATCGTTATGGACGAAAATGGGCTGCATCATTTCAAAGATTATCAGACGGCAGAAGATTTTTTGAAAATTTCTATAACTCCAAAAAAGAAAACGCAAAATGCGAGTTCAAACGTTGATAAAAGAAAGAAGATCAAGAACAGGCTGAAAAAAATAGAACTTGAAATTGCGGAACTTGAGAGACGATTATCCAAGATGAATGATGACGTTAAAAGAATTGAGTTGCAAATGATGAATGAAAGTGATCATGTAAAACTCATGAAGATGATGCAGGAAAAAACGGAATCTGAAATGGAAATAGAGAATATGATAAGCAAAATTTACGATCTTGAATCTGAAAAATCAAATTTGGAGGAGGAAATGCCTTGACGTATTCAATAGATGAAAAGATAAGTTTGGAAGCACTTGTTGCCGTTTCTAGAAACCATGAAAAGGTTGAAATTTCAAGTAACGCTCTTGCCAGAATAAACCATTCAAGAGAGGCGATTAAAAAAATGCTCTCTTCAAACAAGGGAATGTACGGAATAAACACAGGCCTTGGCGCAATGGCAACCGTTAGAATATCCCCAGAGGAGATAAACGAACTTCAATCGAATCTCGTCAGAAGTCATGCTGTTGGTGTTGGCCCTTTGCTTGATGAAGAAAGCGTAAGAGCCATGATGTTGTTGAGAGCCGTCTCACTTTCAGAAGGTTACTCTGGTGTGAGAATGGAGGTTGTAAAACAAATCGTTGAATTTTTGAATAGAGACATAACCCCTCTTGTTCCATCCCAAGGATCTGTCGGTTCAAGTGGAGATTTGGCACCACTTGCTCATATTGCGCTTGCGATGATGGGAGAAGGAGAGGTCTTTTACAAAGGCAGGATTGTAAAGGCAATGGAGGCTTTGGATTCAGAGAGAATAAAGCCAATAAAATACGAAGCAAAGGAGGGACTTGCCTTAACAAATGGCACACAGGCAATGACGGCGATCATGGCCCTTGCCTTGTACGACGCAAAAATACTTTTTGATAATGCCATCATCACCTCTGCCATTTCCATAGACGCGCTTAAGGGTTCCACAACGCCTTTTGATTCAAGAATACATGATCTAAGACCTTATGAAGGTCAAAAGTATGTTGCAGGTAAAATTCTTGAATACATGGAGGGAAGTGAGATAAGGGCATCTCACATAAATTGTTCAAAGGTCCAGGATGCCTATTCTCTAAGAGCAACTCCACAAGTTCTTGGCGCCGTCAAAGATACGATTGATTACGTTGAGAAAATCCTTTCCATCGAGATGAACTCGGTGACAGATAACCCTTTGATCTTCGATGATGATGTGTTGAGTGGCGGAAACTTTCATGGTGAACCAGTAGCACTTGTGGCCGATTTTTTTGCGATTGCCATAAGTGAACTTGGCAATATAACCGAAAGAAGAATAGACAGACTTGTGAATCCGCTTGTTTCTGGATTGCCTCCCTTTCTTGCTGAAGGAAAAGCGGGACTTAATTCTGGGATGATGATGTGGCAGTATACGGCAGCGTCTCTGGTCAGTGAAAACAAAGTTTTAGCACATCCTGCATCCGTTGACTCCATTCCAACATCAGCCTATCAGGAAGATCACGTATCTATGGGAACGATAGCATCGATGAAGGCAAGAAGAGTTCTTGAGAATACTTCCAAGATCGTGGCAATAGAGGCAATGATTGGATCGAAGGCGGTAAGAATTCATAAACCTTTGAAAACTGGGAAAAAACTTGAACCGATAGTTGATCTTATAAACTCTAAGATCAAATCTACAAAAGGTGATCACTACATGAAAGAAGAATTTGAGGAAATTTTGAAGATCGTTAAAGGTCAAAAACTGAGGGGAATGATCGAATGAACATTGAAGAACTGAAAAAGTATTTAAGTTCTAAGTCCTACGTACCTTCGACGGCGAAGTATATATCGGAGAAATTAGGGGTTAGTTCTGAAGAAATTGCCAGTTTGATTCAGCAACTTGAAGAAGAAGGTTTCATTTACAAAACAAAAAGTGGCAAATGGCATCGCGTTGGATCAAATGAAATGGTGGGCATCATAAAATTCACAAGGTCTGGTAAAAAGGCCTTTGTGACCTCTAACGGCAAAGAAGCCCTTGTAGAGGTGGCAGACACGCTTTGGGCGCTAAACGGAGACAAAGTACTTGTGGAGATCTTTAGCACCGAAGATGATATGCTTCGAGGAAGGGTGTCCAAAATAATAGAAAGATCGGTTGACAGAATTGTGGGAGTTTACAGATCATCATGGACCAATTCAGGTTATGTTATTCCCGATGATCCCAAAATTATTTATGAATTCAGAGTTTACTCTAAAGATTCCATTGAAATTTCAGATGGTGACAAAGTTGTTGCCAAGATAATTCACTATCCGGATTCTAATTCAGAAGGTATTGTTGAGATAGTCGAAAAAATAGGAAGAGCAGATTCTCCAACTTCGGACCTTCCGAGCATTATAGAAAAGTATAAATTGCCAAAGCCTGAAGAATTTCCAAAATCAGTCAGAAAAGCCGTTAAATCTTTACCCAAAATGGTAACGGAAGATGACATAATTGGCAGAAAGGATTTCAGATCCAAGCATGTGTTTACCATAGATGGAGAAGACGCAAAAGATTTCGATGATGCAGTTTCGATAGAAAAACTTTCAAACGGCAATTACCTGTTGGGTGTTCACATAGCAGATGTCTCGCATTACGTGAAAGAAGGGGATCCGATTGACAAGGAAGCCTTCAAGAGAGGAACAAGCATTTACCTTATCGATACCGTGATTCCGATGCTTCCCTTTGAACTTTCAAATGATCTTTGCAGTCTCGTTGAAGGCAAAGATAGGCTGACTGTCTCTGCCGAGATGGAAATAGACGAGTACGGTAGAATTATAAGAAAGAATTTTTCAAAGAGTGTCATCAGGTCAGTTAAGAGATTAACTTACACCAAGGTCACAAAACTTCTTGAAGATCCAGATGATGAAACGGAAAAAGAAATAGGTTTTCTCAGAGGAGATCTTGAACTAATGAGAGAACTTGCACACACGATAAAGACGAGTAGAATTGGAAGAGGCTCCATAGAATTTGCGTCTGATGAAGTTAAGATAGAAATCGGAGAGGATGGAAAGGTCAAGGATGTAACTTTACGCGTTCAAAATGTCGCAGAAATGATGATCGAAGAATTCATGATAAGCGCTAATGAAGCGGTTGCGGAAATTTTCGATAGAAGTGGCTTGCCTTTCATATATAGAATTCATGGTAAGCCAGACGTTGAAACAATTTCAGAACTTTCAGAATATCTCAAGGCAATAGGAATAAAATTTAAAGTGACGGAAAATATACAACCCATAATGCTACAAAGAATTTTAGAACAAATAAAAGGGCATCCGCTTGAATTTGCGATTCAAAGATTACTTGTGAGATCTATGAAAAAGGCTATTTATTCTGAAACGAATGTGGGTCATTTTGGTCTTGCCTCTTTAAATTACACTCATTTCACAAGTCCCATAAGAAGATACCCTGATCTTGTGGTTCACAGACTCCTTAAGATCTACATAGAAAATGGTAAATTTTCTCAAAAAGAGATTGAGAATTATTCAAAGATTTTGCCATCTATCGCCAAGCATAGTTCTGAAAGAGAGATAATAGCCGATCAAGCGGAAAGAGATCTCATTTCCATGAAAAAAATTGAGTATGCCCAAAGTCATGTTGGAGAAGTTTTTGACGTCGTTGTAACGGGTGTGACTGATTTTGGAATATTTGTTGAAATACCTGAAAAAAGTATAAGCGGTTTGATCCACTTATCCACTTTGAATGATTATTACGTTTACGATGAGAAGGCAAACATGCTTGTTGGAAGAAGTGGAAGAATTTTCAAAATCGGAGACAAACTCAGGGCAAAGATAATATCTGCGGATAAGATAAAGGGAATCATAGATTTTTCAGTGGAGGAAAAGCATGGAAAAGATAGAAAGGGAAAAAATCCTCAAAAGGCTCAAAAGAATAGAAGGGCAGGTAAGGGGCATTCAATCGATGGTAATGAATGAAAGAGAGTGTCCAGATATTCTACTTGAAATTTCAGCCATAAAGTCCGCCCTTGATTCAGTCGGAAAATTGCTTGCAAAAGATTATACTTACGAATGCATAGAGGGTTTTTCTGGAATAAGTAACGAAAAACTCGAATCGCTTTTAAAAGCGATTTTTAAATACCATTGAAGGGAGATCTTATAGATGAGAAGATATCAAAAGATCATCGTTTCAATTTTTTTGATCGCAGCGATGATCAGCGTGGCTTGGGCAACTGAAAACATTGCCCAATCGAATTCAGATGCCGTAAGCCAAGTACTTAAACTCATAAAAACTTATTATTACAACGCATCGTCCGTTGATTTTCAAAAACTTCAAGATGCCGCAATAGAAGCGATAATTTCGAATCTTGGAAGCCATTTTACTTATTATTTCTCTCCGAGTGAGGCAAGTGAATTTAGCATTCAAACTTCTTCTCAATACGGTGGCATAGGTACGGAAGTAACCTTTAACGCCACTGCCAATTCAATAGAAGTCATAAGCCCAATGTACGATTCGCCCGCTGAAAAGGCTGGCATAAAGAGCGGAGATCTCATAACATCGATAGATGGAACGAGCGTTAAGGCTCTTGGTTACGTTAAAGCCGTTGATGCCCTCCGAGGCACTCCAGGATCGACTGTGACGATTCAAATTTACAGACCTTCGGATAAAGCAACCATGACTTTTGTCATAAGAAGGGCATTAATAGAACTCAAAACCGTAAAATCGACGACCTTCGAGGCTTCTGGTGCTAAAATTGGTTACATCCGTATAACGAATTTCAGCGAAACGACATCAAATGATTTCAACAATGCCTTCGCATCATTATTGAAGCAGCATATTCAAGGTTTAATCCTTGATTTAAGAGATGATCCAGGAGGACTCTTTACTGCCGCTTTAGACGTTGCAAGCCAATTCCTTCCACCTGGAAAACTCATAATTACAATGAGAGATAAAAATGGATTTGAGTATCCATTCAGATCCGCTGGTGGACTTGACCCTAAGATCCCAGTTGTTGTGCTTGTGAATCACGGATCTGCCTCTTCCTCTGAGATAGTGTCTGCGGCTTTAAGAGACAATCATGTTGGCGTGCTTGTGGGTGAAAGAACCTTTGGGAAAGCGGCAGTTCAGACTGAGTTTCAATTGAGTAATGGTGGATTACTTTTACTTGTCACAGATCACTATTTCACGCCAAATGGTCAAGATATAAATTTGAAGGGAATTGAACCAGATTATGTCGTGTCCGCTGGTTCCACTCCAACACAATCCGAAAGTTACAAGCAACTCATCCAAAGTGTTGTGATGTCAACTCAAAGTACGGCAAAGATAGATTTATCCGATCCACAATTTCAAAAAGCAGTTGAGATATTGGTTGGAGAGATAAAAGCGGGAGTGACATTTCCAAAGGATTTAAAGTGATTGTTCTCTCTTCATTCACAAATTGTTTCATTTTTCTTAATTGACTTGGGTATCACCCGTAGAGTATACTTACCGAAGAGGTGTTCGAATGTTCGAAAGTTTACAGAGCAAATTGTCAGAGGCCTTTAAAATTTTAAGGGGCAAGGGCAAGATAACGGAAAGTAACATTCAAGATGCGCTCAAACAGGTGAGATTTGCTTTGCTTGAAGCCGACGTTAATTACAAAGTTGTAAAGGATTTAACGGAGAAGATTTTGCAACGTGCAATTGGAGAAAAGGTAATTCAAAGCATCTCACCAGATCAACAATTCATCAAAATCGTGAATGATGAGTTGTTGGCTCTTTTTGGCGATCAACCCTCTCTTGATTTGCACTCGAGACCAGCCGTCATATTGATTGCCGGACTTCAGGGAAGTGGAAAAACGACGGCTGCTGCCAAACTTGCTTTATGGCTTAAAAAGAAAAATGGCAGAATACCTGTACTTGTGGCCGATGATGTGCATAGACCAGCGGCAATAGATCAACTTGAAACGCTTGGTAAAAGCATAGATGTTCCAGTTTTTGCGGGAGACAGAAAAGATCCTTACAAGATAGCAAAAGAGGCATTTGATTTCGCCATCAAAAAAGGAGCAGATGTGTTAATTGTTGACACTGCCGGTAGGCTCCAAATAGACGAAGAAATGATGAAAGAGGCCGAAGAAGTTGCCAAAATAGTCAAACCAGACGAAATCCTTATGGCACTTGATTCGATGGCGGGCCAAGACGTTGTAAATGCCGCCGTTGAATTTGATAAACGCCTTTCGTTGACGGGCTTTATATTGACAAAACTTGATGGAGACGCGAGAGGTGGCATAGCGTTATCGACGAGATATGTAACGGGCAAACCCATAAAATTTTCAAGCATGGGAGAAAAATTGGATCAATTTGATCTTTTTTATCCCGACAGAATGGTCTCAAGGATCCTTGGAATGGGAGATATAGTATCGCTTGTTGAAAAAGTTCAAGCAGATCTTGACACACAAAAAATGGCAGAAATTGAGAAAAGACTAAAAAAAGCGCAATTTACATTTGACGATTTTCTCGAACAACTTCATCAGATAAAAAAAATGGGTTCTCTTTCATCTATTCTTGAAATGATACCTGGCGCTCAAAATGTAAAAGACTTGAAAATTGATGAGGACCAAATTAAGCATGTTGAAGCGATGATAAACTCTATGACAAAGAAAGAAAGAAGCAATCCTGAAATCATAAATTTTTCGAGAAAAGAGAGAATAGCGCGCGGAAGTGGAAGACCGATTTCAGAGGTAAACAAATTGATGAAAAATTACGATGAAATGAAGAAGATGATCAAAAGTTTCAGTAAGATGGATAAAAAGGGTAAAATTGGGAAGTTTCCATTTCAGATGAAATAAACAAGGAGGTGCAAGATGGTTAAGATCAAACTCACGAGAATGGGCAAAAGAGGTCAACCTTTTTACAGAATCATCGTCGTTGAATCTTCCAAGACAAGGGATGGTGCTTACATAGAATCTCTTGGATATTACAATCCGATGAAGACACCGTTCGAAGTGAAATTAGACAATGAAAGAGCGTTGTACTGGCTTCAACATGGCGCACAACCGACAGAGACCGTTAGATCTTTACTCTCTAAGAATGGCGTCATGAAGATTTATCATGAGAGACGCTTCGCGAAAGTGAAGGAATGATTGTGGACGTAAAAGAACCACTTGAATTCTTGATAAAAGCCATTTGTAAAGAACCTGAATTTGTTAGAGTCCAAGAAAAATTCGAAGGTAAAAAGATCGTTTACGAAATATTCGCATCCGATGATGACATCGGACAGATCATCGGTAAAGATGGTAGAACTATAAAATCGATAGATCTAATGCTGAGATCTTTGAAAAATGGTGAAGGTGATTTTGAATTAAAGGTGATCAGATGAGCCTTGTTGCCATAGGAAAAATTTTTTCAACTTTTGGCCTTGATGGGAAGGTGAAATTTTACTCTTACATCGAAGATGGTGATTTAGTAAAATTTCTTGATCGAGATTTATGGGTTGGACAAAATTCAAAAAAACTCATCAAAGCAAAGATAAATTTTGTGAGTAAGATGAAAAATCACCATGTCATAGGCCTGTTAGGCTTCACTACAGTTGAAAAGGCAAGAGAAATCACGGGCAAGATGGTGTACGTCAACGAAAGAGAATTGCCTTCCTTGAAAAAAGATGAATATTACTTTTATCAACTCATCGATTCATCGGTCTATTACGAAGATGGTTCGAAAGTTGGCATGGTAAAAGATGTGATACAAACGGGTTCTAATGATGTAATAGTCATCGGAGATGAGGAGGTACTCATACCAGTCATAAAAGATTACATCGTGAAGATCGATATCGATAAGAAGGAAATAATTGTCAAAAAGATGGAGTGGTTATGATTGAATATCGAAATTGTAACGACTATTCCAGAACTTTTTGAGCAATTCACGAAGTATGGAATCATAGGAAGGGCCATAAAATCAAACAAAATTCGTCTCAACCTCATAAATCTAAGGGATTACACTCACGATGTACACCGAACAACCGATGATTACGCTTACGGCACGGGCATCGGAATGGTTATGAAAGTTGAACCTGTTTTTGAAATGTTCGATGAATATTTAAAAAGCCATCAAAGGCCATGGGTGATTTATCCTTCCCCGCAGGGAGAAGTATTCGATCAATCTAAAGCCTTTGAACTATCGAAGAAAAATGATTTGATGTTTATCTGTGGAAGGTATGAAGGAGTAGATGAAAGAATCATGTCTATCGTGGATGAAGAAATATCTATCGGCGATTTTGTGGTCAGCGGAGGCGAGATAGTCACGATGGCTTTTGTTGAGGCCATAGCAAGGATGATACCCGGTGTCGTTGGTAAAGCATTTTCAGTTCAAAATGATTCTTTCTTTTCAGGCCTTCTCGATCATGCGAATTACACGCGTCCCCCAACGTACAGAGGCATGGACGTACCAGAGATATTAAGATCTGGAAATCATGCCAAGATAGGCAAGTATTTTCTTAAGGACGCCATAAAAAGAACGATTGAAAAAAGACCAGATCTTTTTCTTAAAAGAGATTTAAGTTTTGAGGAAAAAGCTGCCATAATAGAACTTATAAGGGATAAAAAAGAATGCTAAACAAAATATACGTGGCTGTTCTGCATTACCCAATAATTGGAAAAGATGGAAGAATTGTCACAACAGCCGTTGTGAACATGGATGTCCATGATATCGCGAGAACTTGCAGAACTTACATGATCAAAAGATATTACATTGTTAACAACCTTCCCGTTCAAAAGCAAATAGTCACAAGAGTTTTAAATTTTTGGGGAAGCGACTTTGGAAGAAATTACAACTCGTCAAGGTACGAAGCCTTGGAACTCGTAAAATTAGTTTCTTACTATGAGGATCTTATTGAAGATATAGAAAAAGAAGAAGGAATTGAGCCCATCAAGGTTTTTACCTCTGCAAAGAAAAGGCCAAACATGGTTTCTTACGACGAGATGAGAAATATGGTGTTAAAAGATGAAAGGCCAATTTTGTTCCTTTTTGGAACGGGCCAAGGAATGCCAAAAGAGATTCTCGAAACTTGCGAGGTGTCTCTTGAATCGATCAGAGGAGGATCAGATTACAATCATCTTTCAGTTAGATCGGCAGTTGCTATAACTTTAGATAGAGTTATAGGAGAATTTGTGCAAAAAGGAGGCAGTTAAAATGGATCAACTTATAAGGGCAATTGAAATGCCAGATAAAAAAGAATTTCCAAAGATATCCATTGGAGACGTCGTAAAAGTGACCACATCAGTCGTTGAAGGTGGAAAAGAAAGGGGACAGGTTTTTGAAGGAACAGTTATAGCCATGTCAGGTTCTTCGGGAGGTCGTACTTTTACCGTCAGAAAAATATCCCATAATTCCATTGGCGTAGAGAGAATTTTCCCTTTCAATGCTCCCTCAATAAAAGAAATCACAGTTGTCAGACACAACAAAGTAAGGCGTGCAAAACTTTACTACATAAGGGAATTAAAGGGAAAGAAGGCAAGAATGAAGGAAAAACGCCAGTTGCCTAACACCTAAGGTGTAGAACGTGGCTAATACCGTTAAGAAACCTAAAAATGATCTTTCTAAAAAGGTAAAACATGAAACGTGGGAATGGGTAAAAGCAATCGTCATAGCCATTCTCATTGTTATTCCAGTAAAACTTTTCGTCCTTGACACGATGATCGTGCCGACGGGCTCTATGATCCCAACGATAATGCCGGGAGACAGAATCTTTGTTGACCAGATATCATGGCATTACAAGGATCTAAAAATAGGAGACATAGTCGTCTTTTGGACGCCTTTTGTTGACAAATCCTCTTTGGCCATGTTGGGGCCTTTTGATAAGTTTATGGATGCTTTAAGCCCTGTGCATTACGCAGGCCACGTTAAATACGTTAAAAGATTGGTGGCAGTCGGTGGCGATACGGTTCAATTGGTACCTGCACCGGGACATCCTTATTTTTATCACGTTGAAGTTAACGGTAAGATACCAAAAGGACTTGAAGATAGACTTTACACAAAAGTTGGGATTTTTCAAGACCCAAATTACTATTATGAACTTGCAAATCCTCAGAAGTACATTTCAAGTCCAGATTACCAATTTTTGCTTTATTACAACCAAGATATGGATTATACAACCTATTACAACTCAGTTGTTTCAAAATGGGGAAAATACGTAACCACCGATGCGTCGGGAAATGTTATAGTTCACGTTCCAAAGGGCTATTTTTTTGCGTTGGGTGATAACACGACAGATTCCTTTGATAGCAGATATTGGGGATTTGTGCCCATGACGAATATGATAGGAACTCCTTTCTTGAGAATATGGCCTCTCAACAGGTTTGGAGTGATGAAATGATGGAAGTATGGTATCCATCTCACGTTGAAAAGGCAAAAAGGGCCATAAAATCGCTCTTAAAGCTCGTCAGTGGCATAATAGAAGTCGTTGATGCGCGTGCTCCAATGGCGACAAGGCCTTTGGATATGGAACCTTATTTCAAAGACAAGAAACGCATGATTTTTCTTAACAAGGCTGATCTCGCCGAAGATGATGTGACTAAAAGATGGGTTGAGAAATTTTCTAAAGATTGTCAAACACTCGCCGGATCGATAAAAGAAATGCAGAATATTCATGACATCTTTGATTACTTTCGATCTGATCGCGAAGTCAACATTCTCGTAGTGGGCATGCCTAATGTTGGAAAATCAACGCTCGTCAACATGGTTAAAAAGAGAAGAGTAACGCTTATAGGTGATAAACCTGGCATAACAAGGTCTGTTCAATGGATAAGAATAGATGATAAGATGAAATTACTTGATACTCCTGGAATCACATACCCAAGAATTTCGAACGAATTACTTTACGCAAAGCTCGGACTTTGCAACGTTATTGACCTTGAACAGGTAGATTTTGAGGCTCTCGTCTACTACGAACTCGATCTGCTTTCAAAGATAAAGCCTGAACTCATAGAAAAAATAGGAGAAGGAGATTCGATAGTCAAGAAAATTGAAAGTTATGGAATGCAGCGCGGATTCATAACAAAGGGCGGGGTCTTGGACATCAACAGAACACTTTTGACCTTACATAGGGAAATAACACACGAAAAATTTGGTAAAATAAGTTATGAATTACCCGAGGATTTTTGAAAGGAGAGAAAAAAATGGAAGGTACTTTTGAAAAAGTGAAAAAAATAATTGCGGATAAACTCGGTGTAGAAAGTGACAAGATCACGGAAAGCTCATCTTTTATAGATGACCTTGGGGCCGATTCTTTGGATGTGGTAGATCTTGCAATGGCGCTCGAAGACGAATTTGGCATCAAGATCGAAGATGATAAATTGGAAAAATTTGTCACTGTAGGAGATGTTGTCCATTATCTGGATGAAAAGAAAAAATGATTTAATTCAAGAGGTGGGGTAATGGGAAATGTTGACTTGAGGATGACAAAAAGAGGCGTTGTGCTTTACGTTGAGGATTACGATGATCTTGACGATCTCTTCGTCCAAATAACAAACAAATTTTCCCAATTAAATGGTTTTTTCTCCGAAGATGACAAAATATCGATCATGCTTAAAGACAAAGATAAATATTCTAAAGACATAACTGAAATAGTTTCATTTGTTGAGAAAATGGGATTCAAAGTTGGGGAGATTCTTGTCGGAGAAATGAATCAGAAAATAAAGCAAAACACGATTTCGATCAAAGAAAAATTGAGTCTTGTAGAGGATAAAAATGACAACTTGCATCATCTAAATCCCACAAAAGTTATAAAGAAAACGGTGAGATCGGGCCAAGCAATAGTTCACGATGGAGATGTCATGCTCATAGGTAATCTCAACGATGGTGGGGAAATCATTTCTTCTGGCAACGTTGTTATAATAGGAGAAGCACGTGGAGTTGTAAGGGCTGGTTCAAGAGGAGATGAAGAAGCCATAATATACGCAACTTTAATGATGCCAGAACTCGTTGAAATAGCAAGACATGTCATTCACGTAAGTGAGCCCGTTGAGAATGCCATAGCCTACCTAAGGGGCGGTAAAGTCTTGATTGATAAATTTGATAAAGTTAAATTTGGCCAAGCGCCAAGCCAATCAGAGTAGGAGGATAATTTGTTAGTAGCCGATTTTGTACCATTACAAAATGAACAGCAAAAGATGTCAGTACATCTCTTCGATAAAAAAAATGATTTCTCTAATTTTCTTAACGCTTTATACCCAGGAAGGCATTTTGTGTATATAATCGACTCGAAAATAAAACTTTTTCACACAGAGTTTGCTTACAACATAGACAACACACCATTTTTTGCTGGAGAAAGATCTAAATCTGTTATAGGAATGATGGATGTTCAAAATATGATCATGAACTCTGAAGTTAGTGACCCAGTTATCGTTGTCGTTGGTGGAGGAACAATTCTTGATACGTGTGGTTTTGCCTTTGGCACTTACAAAAAGAAATTAGACGTTGTCTTTGTCCCAACAACTTTAAGTGCTCAAATTGAAGGTTTTTTCAGAAATGAAGTTTATCTTAACTTTGACAGGGTCAAAGACGCGATGAAAGTAAGATTTCAACCAAATCATCTTATCAACGTAACGGAGTTCACAAAAACTCAAGTGATTGAAGAAAAAGCATTATCGATGGTCCATGCAATTGCCTTTGGTCTATCGCATTCAAAAAATTTTTTCAACATGATAGACAAAATACTTGATTCAGAACTCATGAGCAACCATGAAGTCATATCACACGTGATCTTTGAGAGTCTTAGAATGAAGGCAAATAGCAACGTGGAAGTTGTTGGAGAAGAAAGTTCAAGAGCGCTTATGAGCGCTTCACAGTTGAATATGCCCTATCTTGTTGCCACTTATTACGGTGTCATGATAGAGTCTTTTGTTTCTTACAAACTTGGTTTTATTTCAGAAGATGAGATGAATAAGATATATCGAACTTTGAAAAAATGTTCAAATGTGCATTTCGATCTTTCTGGTGCCGTGGAACAAATTTCTTCTTATGAAGAACCTTTGAAGATGAAATTGCCTGTTAAAATTGGCAAAACGATGGATTATCAAATTTTTCCTGGTTTTTTAACTGAAATGATTTATTCGGCCCATTCAAAAGGGTTGATATAAAGGGAGGTTGAAAATGGATAAGCAGAATATGTACTCTATGATAAGAGTTGTTCTACTTGTCGTATTTATAGTCATTGCGCTTGGAGCCCTTATTTGGGTTGCATCTTTAAGTGGAAAAATAAGTAGCATAGAAAAAAAGACTTCAAGTGCCCAAACGGCCGTTGCTTCTTTGACGACTCGCGTTGCGAGTTTAACTGCAAGTGTAACTAAATTAAAGTCTTTAAGTGTGACAAGACTTTCATCACAAATATCCGTTAACCTACCAACCTTACAGTCGACTTATCTTTCGCTTCAGTCGATAACTTATCCGTTATTGCTCACCAATGCGCCTGAGTCTCTGAGTTCAAGTTTATCTTTAACCACAATAACGGCAACAAACCTTGACGCGTTGAAGCCTATCCTTTCAACGACAGGAACTTACGAAATAACGCAGATGAATAATGTTTACTATTTTGCATACCCTGGAAGCGGTGTGACGTATTCAATTCAAGTTCTATCTTCTCCTTATCCGGATAGGGTCTTATCGCTCGTTAAAGCCTTGAGAAGCGCTGGTGTGCCTGCGTTTAAGATAGATTACGCCTCTCAGTCGGGACTTTTCATAGGTGTTTTTCCAGATTACACTTCGGCATCTAATTACGCAAATGCCATCTCAACTCCGAATATAACATCTATAACTGGTTCTGGAGCCTCTTCTTGGCTTGTAAGGACGATTCCGTAATTCTTTGAAGGGGTGTAAAATGGAAAAAGAAAATTTTGATCTGAGATTCATATTGTTAATTGTTGCTATAGCCATAGGTCTTATAGCTTTGATATGGGCAGGAGTTTTGACATCCAAGATTTCGAGTTTTGATCAAAAAATATCCGAAACTCAGACATCTGTTGCATCTATGACATCTTACGTGGCAAGTACAACTTCTGCTTTGTCCCTACAAATGGCTAAACTTCAAAGATTGTTAGCAACTCAACAAGCAACGGTAGCCTCACTTACCGCTTATGTCAGAAATATGTACACAGATCTTGCTGGCAAGATCTCTTCGGAAGATCAAAAAATTGCCAACACTCAATCAAATATAACCTCTTTAACTAATCAAGTTGGAAGTTTGATTGCCAATTTGCAAAGCCTTTCAGCACAATCTCAGACATCGCAACCTGTTTCATCGCAAACAACAACTTCATCACAAAATGCTATTATGACTTTGATTTTGAATTCGCCCCAATCTCTAAGTCCAAATATCACTTTAACTACAACAACTGCCACGAGTTTAGCGGGTGTCAATTCCATATTGTCTGGCGTAAGCACTTATGAAGTTACGCAGGAAAATGGCTTGTATTATGTCGCTTATCCTGGAAATGGCGTCACCTATTCGATTCAGGTTCTGTCTTCGCCGTACCCAGATAGGGTGCTTGCACTTGTAAAGTCTTTAAGAAACGCCGGCATCCCAGCTTTCAAGATAGATTACTCAACGCAATCGGCACTTTTCATAGGGGTTTTTACTGGTTACACGCCGGCCCTTAACTACGCTAATTCAATAAGTGCAAATCCAAACATAACTTCGATGATCGGTTCTGTTTCATCTTGGCTTATAAGAACAATTCCTTGATAAATGAAAACCCAAACGAGAATCATAATAGGAAGTGTCATTCTCGTTTTTGTAATTGGAATATTTTTGGTAACCATTGTTCCCTTAAAAGAAGCGGTCGTTGAAAGCGATAAACTCACCAAGAGTGCGTCGCCTAATACCTTTAAATTTATAAACGTAAACACGGCCACAGTTGAAGAATTGCAAAAACTTCCAAATATAGGATCTGTCAAGGCAAAATCTATCGTTGATTACAGGGAAAAATTTGGACCATTTCAAAAGTTAGAAGATCTTCTAAACGTTCCGGGAATTGGCCAGTCTACGCTTGATAAAATTGCAGGAATGGTAACAGGTTTTTCATCTTCTACCTCAAAGGATGAGGTTAAAAGTTATAAGATAAAGATAAATGAGGCGTCGGCCAAAGAGATAGAAAACCTTCCTTCGATAGGTCCAATTAAGGCCCGTGATATCGTCTCTTACAGAGAAGCTCACGGGCCATTTCATACTCTTTCTGATTTGACGAAAGTGAAGGGAATAGGATCTAAAACAATTGAGAAAATCAAAGATTTTATTGAATTTTAAGATTAATGCCGCTAACTTACCGCCACTAATCTCTAATGTCTAATGCCTAATCTCTAATGCCTAATCCCCCTATTTGCCATATGCTATTGGCTATTGGCCATGTGCTATTTGTAATGGGCTCCAGCATGTGCCCCGTCGAAATCTGGTCCTCGCTGACGCTGCGAAGGATTTCTCTGGGGCATTATGCTCTCCGCCTTATCCTATCATTGCCATATGCCATTTGCTATAGGCTATACGCTGTTGTGTCGGCTCCGACATGTGCCCATTCGGAAGCTGTCCTCACTTCGTTGCGAAGGCTTCCTCACGGGCATCATGTCCTCCGCCTTACCAATCACTAATCCCTAATGTCTAATCCCTAATCTCTATGCGCTTCGACTCCGGCAGTTGTCCTCGCTGCGCTGCGGAGGCCATCTCGAGGGTATCCTGCCCTTCGCATTTACCGCCCACTAATCTCTAATCCCTAATCTCTATTCCCTAATCACCGTTTTTGCCTTTGCTGATCACTCGTCACGCGTTACGCGTCACTGTATTTGCTATTTGCCATAGGCCATACGCTATAGGCTATGTGCCATACGCTATTAGCCAAAGAATATGTTCTAAGGAATGGAACTTCCAAGCATCTTACCATGGCACGTTGCGTATGTTATGGATCTTGTATGGCCGCTACAATCACCTATGAATTTAAGATTTTTGTATTTATCATTGTTTATCTTTTTTGAATAGAATTTAACTTCAACGGCGTACATAAGGTTATCCTCATACACTATTGCTGGCACAACTTCTCCCAATTTTTCTATGAATTCTGCGATAGATATGGCTATTCTGCGCGGAAGCACGAGGTTTATGTCTCCTAAAATGTAATTGTCCTCCCCTAAAGTGGGTTTAACTCTGCCAATCCTTTTCGTTCTTTTATTTTGCAAGAATTCACCGTAAGTTTGTAAAATAACCTTTCTACCGCCGGCAAGAATATTTCCGAGTTTGCTTATGTAAGTTCCATAGCCAATCGGATCGTTGAATGGTTCAGTAAAAGATGTGCTGCAAAGCACGGCAAAGTTTGTATTTTCACTGTTTGCCGTGGAGTTAGAATGACCATTTACCGTGACAAAATCATCGTATTCTTCGAGAACAACTTTACCAGATGGATTATTACAAAAAGTTCTTACCAAATAACCAGTTTTTGTCCTCATTCTGACTTTGAATTCGTACATTTCCTCGTTGAGTTTTTCAACGGCATGATCTGGAAGTTCGTATCTTATTCCGACGTCAACGATATTTCCCGCCGTGACGATCTCAGGGTGTTCCGTTGTTATTGACTTGACAAGCCCGTGACCGCTTCTACCCACAGAGATCACCACGTAATCGAAGGTATCTTCAAAGTTTAATCCGATTACTTTTATTTTATTTCCCTCAAAGTTTATATTTTCGACCTTTATCCCAAAATGAAATTTTATGTTTTTCAAAGATGAAAATTCTTCGTATATCTTCCCAAGTAGACTTTTAAGATGATTGGTTCCGATGTGATAAAAATAAGCGTTGACAGGTTCGAAGCCTTTGGAATAGAATTTTTCAAAGAAGGGAGATTTTCTATCGAAAGAAATACCAGTTTTAACGGCCTTTCTTTCAGATTCATCAAGTTTATCAAGGTAAAAATCAACAACCGCTTTTTGAGTTTCAAGTGGTATTTCCATATCCCCGCCCATGCTTGTTGAAATGAAAAGTTTGCCGTCAGATCTTATTCCTGAGATGCTGGAACTGTAAATATCAGGAGATTTCTCTATGACGTGAATTTCATGCCCCTTATCTTTTATCTCGTTTATAAACCCAATGGCTGCGGCACCGAAACCAACGACTGCTATCTTCATAATTTCATATCCCTTATGATTTGAGCAATTTTCTCCGAAGCATTCCCATCACCGTATATTTTACCGACTTCAGAAGGAATGGGATGGTTAAAAACGCCATTGTATATTTTTTCTTCGTCTGCATCTGCAAGTACATTCCATCCAGATTCTACAAGTTCAATCCATCCAGTGTCTTTCATCATAACGACCCCGGGTACATTTGCAAAATAAGCCTCTTTTTGAAGTCCTCCACTGTCCGTCACAACTGAAAAAGCATTCGACGTTAGCGCCACACTTTCATCGTATCCAACAGGATCGATGATTTTGATTGTTTTTACAATATTTTCTAAGCCGAATTCGTCAATTCTCTTTTTCGTCCTTGGATGGATTGGCAAAATAACGGGCATCCTTGCTGCTATCTTTGAAAGGCTCTTTAGTATAGATTCTAATCTCGTCTTGATATCAGTGTTAAAGTCCCTGTGAATTGTCGCAAGTACATATTTCTTTGGACTTAGATCATATTTTTGGAGTACTTCTTTCATGTTAACGCTTTCTCTTACCTTTAAAAAAACGTCTAACATGACATCACCGGTGAAATAAACACCATCTTTTATGCCTTCCATTGCGAGGTTTTCAACGGCTTTTTGAGAGGGACAAAATTTGAATTTCGATATTCTGTCCGTAAGCACTCTGTTTATCTCTTCTGGCATATCCTTAGGCTCTTGTCTTAAACCGGCCTCAACGTGTGCAACGGGGATTTTCAATTTTGCAGCCGTTAAGGCCCCTCCTAAGGTTGTGTTGGTATCGCCGTAAGTAAGCACAAGGGATGGCTTTTCATTCATCAAAATCTTTTCAAATTCTATCATAACCTTTCCAGTTTGTTCGGCATGAGTTCCAGAACCAATTCCAAGGTTGTACCTCGGATTTTTTATTTCAAGCACTTTGAAGAAAATGTCTGACATGTTGAAATCATAATGTTGCCCCGAATGAACAAGCACTTCATCTATTCCAAATTCATTTAATTTTTTTCCAATTAAAGCCTCTTTTATGAATTGTGGTCTTGCACCCACTATCGATACGATTTTCACTGCTTTAGCCTCCAACGGTAACTTTGATGATATCCATGAATTTTTCAACGCTTCTTTCCGTTCTCCACGGCGGTTCGTATCCGTTGTAACTTTTTGCTATTTCAACGTCTTTTTCTAAATCTATCTCACTTTCGTTAACAGAATAAAAGTATAACTTCTCAGAAAGATATTCAGAGAGATATTCTTGTTCAGTTTGACCTGGTGTAGGAATGAGCAGCCCCTTTTTACCAAGTTCAACCATATCCATTATAGTTGAATATCCAGATCTCGCTATAACAAATTTGGCTCTATTCATCAGTTCATCTCTTAAACCTTTTCCGGCATAATTTATAACTTCAACTCCAGGTATTTTAAGCCTTTCAGCCCCTTCTGGCATGCCTCTTACGAGTACCACGTTACCCTTTAAGACTTTTATCTGATCAACGAGTTTTTTTTCGAAGATACTTCTACTTGGTTCTCGTCCTGAGATTGATATCAGGTAATCTATGTCTTGGTTCACATTCATCTTTTGGTAATCTGATAAAATTCCGATATATCTTATCTGATCTGATGGCATGTAAGAAAGATTATGAGAAAGATTACCTGTCAATCCGCCATTCATTGGAAAATCTGGAACAACAAACTTTGTGAAAGAATTTCTGAAATGGTAATTGAATCTCTCAGTTTGATTTTTAAGAATTTTCAAAAAGTCTGGGGGAACATATCTTAATTGATGAAATATGAAAAAGGAAGGTTTTGTTTTGTCAAAAACTCCATATTCAGAATCAGAGATCAAAATATCCACGTCCAAATCCCTTGACAATTTTAATACCTCTTTATGCTCTTTAACTATGGCATTTATTATGGCAGGCATCATTAAAGTTAATCTTAAAGCAAATGTACCGTTTTTAGCGTATGGACTTGGATATTTGACGCCTTCCACGTATTGACATTTGTCTCCAAACTCTTTTTTTAGGGCAAGCAAAGGTCTATCCGATGTGTATATCACAAGTTGATGACCATCATCAATGAGCCTTCTCATCAAAGGCAGACTACGAGTCATGTGCCCTAAACCCCACGTGCACAGACCATACAAAACTTTCAATTTTTTACACCTCGAATTTAACTTATGATCGTTATCTCTGGTTCAAGATCGACTCCGAACTTTTCCTTGACCCTCGTGACGACTTCCGAATAAACAGCCTTAAAATCCTCAAAAGTTGCACCTCCAACGTTTATGAAAAAACCGGCATGTAACTTTGAAACCTCAATTCCTCCAACACGATATCCCTTCAAATTCGATGCGTCTATCAACCTGGCCGCGTAATCTCCCTTTGGATTTTTGAAAACACACCCAACACTTGGAAAAGTTATCGGCTGTGTGCTCCTTTTCTTTGCCCAATTTTTCAAACTTTTCTCAAACACGTCTTCTTTTCTCTTTGCAAATTCAAGTTTGAGAACGCATTTTTTGATCCACATGCGCTTTTGATGAAAAATTGAATGTCTATATGAAAAATCAAGGTTTTGAGCTTTTAACTCATAAGTACGTCCATTTTCGTCGATAACTTCAACGCTTTCAACGCATTTTGATATTTCTCCGTCAAAAGCCCCGGTGTTCATGTACAATGCTCCTCCTATCGTGCCGGGAATACCGATCGAAAATTCAAGGCCAGACATCCCTCTTTTCATCGCTTCTGAAAGCAACACAGAGAGTCTAACGCCATTTTCTGCAACAACGTATTTTTCATCGAATTTGAAGTTGTTAAGGCCGGTCGTCAAAACGAAGGGAGTTTCAACACCACCCCTGATCACCGTATTCGAACCGCCACCGATGATCTTAAAATCACTTTTGCTTTCGAGGAAGTAATGTATGATTTCTTCAAAGTGCAAAATGTCACGAGGCTTTACAATCTTCGCTTTTCCTAACATCTTGAACGTTGTTAAATCACGAATCTCCGCTTCTTGCTCTTCCAACTTTATTAACTTTCCTCCCGCTAATGTTGTTTCGGCCGTACTCGCATACCTCCTTAAAGATGCATGATTGACATTTTGGAATTCGTGGTAAACAAACCAACTGGCCGAAATTCACCATCGCTCCATTTAACTTAGTACGGTAAGCCTCCGGCACAATATCCATAAGAGCCATTTCAGTTTCATAAGGAGTTTTAGTCTTTACGATTCCCATCCTGTTAGAAATTCTGTGAACATGCACATCTACGGCGATGACGGGAAGACCGTAAGAAACAGCCAAAACGATATTTGCCGTTTTCCTACCAACACCGTTAAATTTTATGATATCGTCAAAAGTAGCTGGAACTTTACCATTCCAACGCTCAACGATATCACGAGCGATACGAACTATCCGCTCCGCTTTTTGTTTGTACATTCCCGCTGGTTTTATGAGCCTTTCAACTTCTGAAACCTTCGCTTTTGAAAGTTCATAAGCCGTCGGGAACCTGCTAAAAAGAGCGCGAGATGCTTCCGCTGTGTTTGCGTCACGCGTTCTTTGACTCAAAACCGTACTTATAAGAACTTGAAAAGGATCCGTTGTATCATTTTTTCTTGGATACTTATCTATTATACACAACAGTATCCTTTTTGATACCTCTTTGTCAAGCATTACAGCACTTATTTCGTTGTACTCGTTGCCATCATACTCGTTACAGCAGATATTATATCAGATGTCGACGCATTTGTTGTAATACCCGTAAGAATGTTGTGATTCCAATCGTTAAGGTACGTTTGTGCCGTTGCTTGCTGTGTTGGATTTGTAAAGGCGTATTCATAAACAGCCTTCAATTGTGATAAAAATTGAATACGTTTTGACTGGAGATCTTGATATTGAGTTATGAAATTCTGCGCTTCGTTGTAAAGATTGGTATCTCCCTTGTACCTGCTAAGATCTGCAACGTTCCATTCGTAAGCAGGTTTGAAAATAGACAAGGTATCGTTGACAGTTGTCAATGCCTCAGAATACATATGCTTGTTTATGAAATCCTGCGCTATCGATGTGAATATACCCATTGTGTTCAAAGGAATTGCCCAATACGTTTTTTGCATGTAGTAACCTATCCAAACATATTTTTCTGCGATCTCTTTTATCTTTGCATAGGTCGTCGCATCGAGCGGCGCATTTTGCAAGATGTTGTTTATGTATTCTTGATAAATTTCATTCCATCCAGAATACCTGTTCCAACCACCCGGCAGGATGAATATCAACTGATCGTACCAATGTTCCATTTGACTGAATGCATCCTGCGCAAGTTGATCGTGAGTTTTTATCAGAGATTCAAATTGTGATTTAAACTGCGGATACTTACTTATGGCACTTTGATAAATGGCCGCTTGAGAACTGTTCATACTTGACAAAAGTGCTGAGAATTGGCCTATAAGTCTGTAAGAATTCTTTTCGGCAAAGGATTGCAAGGAAGTTTTGAGGTAATCTATTCCATCTTGATACATCTGCATTTGAACGAGTTGATTTATGTTAAGCGTATTCCACAGATCTACAAGTGGGATTCCAGAATTTACCATACTTGCTATGAGATCGTAATCGCCCTTGTAGTTGAGGTTTTTAAAATTAGGATGAATGTATTGGGTTATATCATTTTTACCGTAGAAAAGATCCTTGAGAATGTTAAGTTGCGCCGTCGTCGAGCCTGATGATAAGGCTTTGTTTAACTCGTTTATTATCTCTTGATCTCTTTGAGGAAAGGTTGCAAGCAATCCCAAATAAAATTCTGAAGTTCCGTAGGTGTTGTCCCATTCCACTGAATGCAAAAAGTCATACTTTGAGTTATCGTAAGAAATCGTTTCGTATGCGTTGAATTGATTTATGGCATTTTGAATGTTTTGGTACTGCGAATTCAATTGGTTCATTATTGAATTGTATTCCTGTTGCCTTTGAGATTCCAATTGAAGCGAAGCCTGCGTCTGACTGAGATTTGGATTTGAAGCGAGTAATTGTTGAATCCTTGACTGGACGTAAGTTTGTGGATTTAAATATGAGTAATTTCCACTGTATGATTTTAAATTGTTTATCTCGGTGTTGATCGAATTAAGTTGGTTATTTGCTTGAGATGCTGCATTTTGATATGCACTTATGTATTGGTAATTCGTATTTCCATATAGAAAATAAACTTCGCTTATAAAATACATGTTCATCAAGACCATAACGCCTGCAGAAACGACCAGAGAGGAAATTGCGGCCGTAACGAATTTTGCCTTGTTTAGTACGATCTTCCATGTAAGATCGCCGTCTTTGTTGAAATAATCAGAGACAAGAAAAGCAAGTAGTATTGTAAGTGTCATGGAATCTGGCATAAGGTGTTCCGCAAAGGAGTACATGCTTGTTATCAAAGTTACCATTGAACCTGTAGCCATAAGCATCATCAAAAGCGCATCATCTGAATCTTTCTTTTTTATGACTCTTAGCACAAACCATAGCAACGTTCCAAGCGCAAAGGCCAAAGTCAAAATGCCAACAATGCCCGTCTCTCCCAAAAGTTGGACGTAATCATTGTGGGCTTTCATAAAGTTGTTCCATGCGACTACGAGACTCGGATGATGTTCTATCGAAACTCCAAGGTAATGTAAGAAATCTATTCTGTAAGTACCGAGCCCTTGCCCTATTATCGGATGATCTTTCCACTGGTAAACAGATGCCCACCATGCAAGAAATCTCTGTTGAGCAGTTCCTCCATTTGAAAGAGCAGCCGTTGAAGAGGTGACCCTTCCAGTTACAGAAAATGAATTACCGTTGAATGGACCTGGTATCGAGTAAAGAAATATCTCAACAAGAGAGGCAATAACAAAGACGATGAGTAAAATGATCGAAAGTCTTTGCGATCTTTTCCCTATTTCGTCTAATT
>JAVRKN010000005.1:0-24607 GCA_031962405.1 Athalassotoga sp.
TTGCGGATACCGTAAAGGTTACAGGCGTTCCGGCTGCAGCAACGTATTTGCCATAACTAAAGATGGTACCATTAGTTGGAGTGACGCTAAAGGATGCAGGAGTTGTATCGTAAACGAATACCGTCGTGTGCGTTGCAGATTTTCCTGCCAAATCCGTCACGGTTGCCGCGTAGGTGTAAGTGGCTTGAGAACTAAATTTAAGTGTTGTGGCTTCCGTGAGAGGATATGCCGTGTAACTGTACGAAACCACAGTTGATCTTGTTGCTGGATGTGTTCCATACTTATACGAGAATGCAACTGTAACATCTGACTCGTTGAGCACCTTAACGCTTGCGGTGGCAGTTGATTGATTCGTGAACACAAGCGTCGCGGATGGCGTGAATACAACATTTGGTGAGCCATGAGAGTTGTTGATGACGTAGCCAGTTGTGGCATTGGTATTTCCAACTCCGCTTGTTGCAACAAGTTGAATGTTGTATTTTCCATCTGGAAGCGTATTAAGGTTCTTCCACGTGAATGTCTTAGACACGCTCGTTGCGTTGTTTCCATTCACAGAGCCTATCGTAACCCATCCACCGTTATCAATGCCGGTTGCTCCAAGCGTCTGATATTGAAGTGTAAGGCTGGCAATGCCGGAGTAAATGTCCGTTGCAACGCCAGTTATCGATATCGAGGAAGCATTGGCAGTCGACGTGGCTGGCGAAAGCTTAAGTTGAGGAAGAGAATTGTCTATATTGATCGTGTAAGAGGTGCCAGTTGCGCGTTGATTGACGTTATCGACTGTGACTATGAAGTACGTACCAGATGCCTTTATTGTGAATGGATAAGAAGGTGAGTAATTACCGGTTGTAGAACCCGATGCTGCCGTTGTGTTGTTGTAAGTTCTGTACAATTTAACCGCCTTTATAGCATAAATCCAATTAGGATTGATGTTCGCAGTTAAGGTTGCAACTTTGACGTAACCATTTATAGGTGTAGATGGAAGCGTTGTCAAAGATGTCGTAAAGACACCTTGTGCTGACCTGTAAACGTTAACCGTCGCAGGAGATGTCAAAGCCGTTGCAACGTTGAGTGCGAGATCCTGTGCGCTTATCCAAGATTTGTAAGTGCCAGGAAGCAGGTAGGCCGTGTTAACCGTGGCAACCCAAAGTCCGGTTGAACTCTTAGTTAAAGAATACATTGCTGGAGTCGCACCGTCTGTTTTAAGGTTGAGGGTAACGCTGCTGAGATATGGGCTTGTCACGCTTGCGGCTACCGTTATCGTACCTGCCGTTGAATAAGGCACTCCGTTAACCGTTGAAAGGCCGGATATCTTTGCGTAATGGATAACTGGTGGCACGGTTACACGCACTACCGTAAGTTTGAGAGTGCTTGTGAGGTTTGCACCGTTGACGACCTTGGCTGTGAAGGCCTCAGTTGCGTTGTTTGTAAGGCCAGAAACGTCAACTGTGGCAGTGCCATTCTTCGTCAAAACGAATGGTTGCGTGCCAAGCGTTGCAGCCGATGTAAGCCAGAATTGATCGTAGGCGTACACCTGGAAGGTCGTAGGAGTTATTCCAACGTAGAGGGTGTTACCGCTCGATGGAATACCCTTGTAAGATGCTCTCAACACTGGCGCCGCTTTGACAACGACGTATGTTCGAGTTGCCGATGCCACATTTCCATCTATCGAAAGATCTTTAAAGGTAAATGTCGTCGTTCCAGCAGCGGTCATGGCATTTGCTGGCACAGATATCGAATAACTCTTTCCAAGCACAGAAACAGCCGTTGCAACGTTGAGATAGGTTGCGAATGGCGTGCCGTTTATCAAGAAGCCTTCGTACTGTGACGTGTAATCCGTGGCTTTTGCCGTGAACGAGACGCTTCCGCTAACACCGTTTAGGTACTTTGTGTTGTAAAGAGGCGTTGCTGCACTAAGCGTTACTTTTTGGGCGCCTGGATATGTTATGTAGAAATATCCGGGAGCAGAGGAACCGAGCAATGCCCCATTGTTTCCGTAGAAATTAACCTGGAATGTGTGTGGTCCGACGTGATTTAGAGAGATTGTGTAAAAAGCGGCAAAACTCTTTTGCACTATGAATGGCGTTCCAGCAACGGTGGCTTTAAGCACAGACGATAGAGTCGTCGGAGACGCGGGTATTGCCTGGCCATCGACGAGAACTGAAACACCACCAACTAAGCCGGCTCCATTGCCAACATTCACTGTGAATATAACGGACTGATTGTTGTTTTGTGCTGGATATGAATAAACGTAAGGATAAGGATTGTTAAGCCTAACAGCGTAAGTTATGGAACCAACCGATGTGTAAGGCATAACGTTGACCGTTTCCGTTGCCGATTGACTCAAGCCATTTGCACCGTATACGGTTATCCCCAATGGATATTGAGTTTGATTTATGACATTGGGCGCTACAAAGGTAAAGGTTGCAGGGTTTGACGTCTTTGTAACTGTTGAACCCTGGAATGTTGCGACTATCTGTTTTATTCCGTTACCACCTTGGGCAGACACGCTTAAAGTAAATGGCTGTCCCGAATAGGCGTTTATTGTTGTCGGCGATACGCTAAAAGTGGGCGGCACTGGTTTAGAGGGTAAGAAACAACTCGACAAAATCAATGCCACGACTACCACCGACATCAAGAGTAAACCCAGTTTCCCCGTTCTACTCATGGGCAATCCTGGTTACTCATGGGAGCACCAGGAGACACCTCCTTTACAGAAATTTTATGCCTTCAAAACCTAACTCCCCCCTGCGGGCGAGACAGAGGACGGATTATTGAAAATTATACTATGTATGTTCAAGAATGTCAAGTTTATCTTACAGCGTCTTTTTCGTTCTTGAGCAAATCAAAGAAATCTTCGTTGCTTTTGGTCTCCTTGAGTTTTGATATCATAAGCGTTATCGCTTCTTCAGGATTCATAGAACTTATGAACCTTCTCAACAGCCAAACATTTTTGAGGGTCTTTTCATCGAAAAGCAATTCTTCTTTTCTCGTTCCCGAAAGGTTGAGATCTATCGCAGGGAAAATTCTTTTGTTTGCGAGTTGCCTTGACAAAACGAGTTCCATGTTGCCTGTGCCCTTGAACTCTTCGAATATGACATCGTCCATCTTCGATCCCGTTTCAACAAGTGCCGTCGCTATTATCGTGAGGCTTCCTCCTTCTTCTATGTTTCTGGCAGCACCGAAGAAGTGTTTTGGCTTGTAGAGTGCGGAGGCATCTACTCCTCCAGAAAGCAATTTGCCAGAGGGGGGCAGGTAAAGGTTGTAAGCACGGGCAAGCCTTGTTATGCTGTCAAGCAAGATCACGACATCGTAGTGGTACTCAACAAGCCTTTTGGCCTTTTCAAGTGCAAGTTCTGCTATTTCTATTTGCTTTTCAGAAGGCATGTCGAATGGCGCCGCTATGACTTCGGCTTTCACAGACCTTTGCATGTCCGTTACCTCTTCGGGCCTTTCATCTATGAGAAGCACCATTCTTTTCGTGTTGGGATGATTTGTGGCGATGCCGTTGGCTATGTGCTTGAGAATGGTTGTCTTTCCAGCCTTTGGCGGGGAAACGATGAGGCCTCTTTGACCTTTTCCTATCGGAGAGAAGATGTCTATCAGGCGGGTATCAAGATATTGAGGTTCAGTTTCAAGCACAAATCTTTCATTTGGATAAAGCGCCGTGAGATCTTCAAAGTTCACCCTTTCATTTGAATAACTTATGTCCTTGTAATTTATAGCCTCGATTTTCAAAAGGGCAAAGTATTTTTCCCCTTCTTTCGGAGGTCTTGTCTGGCCTGAAACTGTGTCTCCATCTAAAAGCCCAAACTTTTTTATCTGAGATGGCGAAACGTATATGTCATTTGGGCTTGCCAGGTAATTATCAACTCTCAGAAGCCCATACCCGCCATCCTGAATTTTAAGCACTCCTTCTTTGAATTTGTACCCTTTCGATTCACTTTGAACTTTGAGTATTTCCGAGATGAGATCGTCTTTTCTGTACTGAGCAACTCTTTGGAGCCCAACGCTTTTTGCTATTTCGTAGAGTTCTTTGATCTTCATTTCTTGAAGTTTTTTTATGTCTAAATCCTCATCTTCAAAATTTCTGACTTTCTTTTGATCCTCGGCCACAAAAAACTCCTTTCTTGTCATTTTAGACTTTCTTTGTATTTCTTCCAATCGTTTAAAAACCTTTCAAGCCCAACATCCGTCAAGGTGTGCCTGAACATTTGTTTTATTATTTCAAAAGGAATTGTCGCTATGTGAGCTCCCATCAAAGCCGCTATTCTCACATGTTCAGGACTTCTTATGCTTGCCGCTATGACCTCAGTTTTATAACCGTAATTCGAGTAAATGCTCAGAATATCGCTCAAAACATTCATGCCGTTGTTCCCTATGTCGTCTAACCGACCAATAAAAGGACTCACAAATGTTGCTCCCGCTTTTGCCGCAAGTAAGGCTTGATTTGCGCTGAAGACGAGGGTAACATTCGTCTTTATGCCCAATTGAGAGAGCGTGCGGACGGCCTTCATGCCGTCTTCCGTCATCGGTATTTTGATCGTCACGTTTTCTGCTATCTTCGCAAGGTCTTTTGCCTCTTTTACCATGCCATCGTAATCCGTTGAAACGACTTCAGCACTTACAGGCCCTTTGACGACATCGCATATCTCAGCGATCCGCTTTTTGAAATCTATCTTTCCTTCTCTGGATATCAATGTGGGGTTTGTCGTAACGCCGTCTAAGATGCCCCATGCCGCCGCCGTTTTTATTTCGTCAATGTTGGCGGTATCTATGAATATTTTCATAAAATCACCTCTTTTTTAATTCGCAACATGAATTGCAAGTTCGTAAAGTACAATGTAAACGCCTATATTCTCCAATACGGCAAGTACGATGAAATACAACTTGTAATCCCATTTCTTTGTCAGAGCCGAAAGCAGTAAAACGCCCAAGGCTCCTCCAAAAAATGTGTAAAGTATTTGATTGAATTTGCTAACTTTTAAAGAAGCATTCTCTCTACTTTTAGACCATGTCATAAAAGCGGAGATTACGTTGACAACAAAGAAGAAGGTTATTGTTTGCCACATAACGAGAAAAGACTACCCAAGACGGGTAGTCTCATCATGATTCTTTGACAAGTTGGAAAATCGCCAACTCGGCATCGTCGCCGTGCCTTTTTTCCATCTTTATGATCCTTGTGTAACCGCCCTTCCTTCCGGCATATCTCGGCGCTATTTCATCTACAACTTTGTTGGTAAGCCTTTCGTCGTTGAGAAAGGCATTAACGTATCTTCTTGCCGAAAGGTCTTTCGCGAGGGCATGAGTTATTATTCTTTCGGCGAAGATAGAGGCGGCTTTAGCCTTTTGAGTGGTCGTTACTATCGTTTCGTGAAGGAATAATTCACGCACTAAACTTCGCATCAACGCTTTTCTTTCATCACTTGGTCTCGAAAGCGCATGTAATTTCACTCTGTGTCTCATTTCAATCCTCCGTTATTCAGCCTTGAGTTTGAGCCCGAGTTTCTCAAGTTTCTCATTTATCTCTTCCAAAGATTTCGTTCCGAAGTTTTTTATCTTGAGAAGTGATTTTTCATCCTTCTGAAGAAGTTCTCCCACCGTTTCTATTTTACCACGTTTTAAAGAGTTAAGGGCTCTCACCGAGAGTTCAAGATCTTCAATTCTCATTTTATCATAAATTGAAGATACATCTGACGGTGCTTTTGACTCTTCGTGAGTTTGGGGCTTCGATGAATTTTCCTCTTCTGCCTCTTTGGTATTTTCAACAACACTTTGACTTTCTTTCTGGTTCTGAAGGTTGTTGAGTAAAAATTGGAAATGCTCTATGAGAATGTCAAGGGCATTTTTAAGGGCATAAGTTGGATCCACGGACTTTTTTGTCCATATTTCAAGTACAAGTCTGTCGTAGTCTATTTTCTTTCCAACCCTGAAATCTTCAGTGCGAAAATTAACGCGCACGACGGGGGTGAAAATTCCATCAACGGGCAGCATTTGAACATCGTTGCTTGTGTCCATTTCGGAGACGGGAAGATAACCTTTTCCTTTTTCGGCAAAAAGTTCCATGTAAAAGTCGGCATCTTCGTTAAGCGTCACTATTTTCAATTCTGGGTTTGCAATCTTAACTTCAAGTGGACACTTTATATCTTTTGCCTTTACTACACCTGCACCTTTTTTCTGGACGGTCATGACGACCGGTTCTTCTTTGATCGGGACATTCTCTTTGACCTGAATTTGTTTAACGTTAAGGAGAATTTGAAGCACATCTTCTTTAGCGCCCTTTACGGCATCGTATTCGTGATAAACGTCTTTTATCTTAACCTTAGTTATCGCCAAAGACGGTATAGAAGATAAAAGTATCCTTCTGAGGGCATTTCCGATCATCACGCCATAACCACGCTCAAGAGGCTGAACGGCATATCTCGCGTAAAGATATCCTCTGTCTTCTTTTTCCTCCTCAAGTATAAACTTCTCAGGTTTAACGTAATTAAGCATTAAACCACCTCACGTGAGTTCTCACTTGGAATACAACTCAACGATGTCCTGAACATCGAGAGGAAGTTCTATTTCTTCTCTATCGGGCATCCTGACAAATTTCCCTTTGAAAAGATCGTAGTTTACCTCAAGCCAAGGCGAAACTGTATGGCCCGATCGAGCCTCTATTGCTTTTTTGACATCAACGTTGCTTCTTACCTTTTCTTTTAACTCAATCTCATCCCCAGGTCTTAATTCGTAAGAAGGTATGTCAACTCTTTTACCGTTTACCATGATGTGGCCATGATTGACAAGTTGACGTGCATGAGAGCGCGATATGGCAAAGCCGAGTTTGAAAACAACGTTATCCAACCTTGATTCGGCTTTTCTTATCAGCATGGTGCCCGTAACACCTTTTGTTTTAACCGCTTCATCGAAATATCTTCTAAATTGACGTTCAAGCACACCGTATGTTCTCTTCATCGTCTGCTTCGATCTCAACTGTCTTGCGTACTGAGTCATCTTGAGACGATCCTTCCCATGTTGGCCCGGCGCGTACGGCCTTTTCTCGACAGGGCATTTTGGTGTGTAGCATTTCTCTCCCTTCAGGAAGAGTTTCTTACCCTCCCGTCTGCACAATTTACAGACAGGATCTATGTACCTTGCCATTTATCAAAACCTCCTTACATTCTCCTCTTCTTTTTAGGACGGCAGCCATTGTGCGGAATGGGCGTTATATCTTTTATGCCTTGAATTTCTAACCCTGCAGCTTGAAGACCTCTAACGGCCGATTCACGGCCTGGACCTGGGCCATTGACAAAAACATCAACCTTTCTTATTCCCAAGTTAAGAGATTCCTTTGCAACTTTATCCGCAGCCATCTGTGCGGCAAAAGGAGTTGATTTTCTCGATCCTGAAAATCCAACATCTCCACCGCTTGACCACGTTACAACATTTCCATCTTTATCGGATATCGTTATTATGGTGTTGTTAAAACTCGAAAGGATGTGCGCAACACCGTAATCGACATGCACTCTCTTTTTTGAAGATGACTTTTTCTTCTTTTCAGCCATTCAAATTCCTCTCCCTTTAGGATTTTTTAGCACCAACACCGTGCGAAGGGCCTTTTCTCGTTCTCGCATTTGTGCGCGTCCTCTGTCCTCTCACGGGTAAGCCAAGTCTGTGCCTTATGCCACGGTAAGAACCCGTTTCGATCAAACGTTTTATGTTTCTCTGTATTTCCATTTTGAGATCACCTTCAACCTTGTAATGTTCGTTTATGTACTGGGTGATCTTTCGGATCTCATCATCGCTGAGATCTTTGATCTTCTTGTTGAGAGGAATTCCGGTTGCGTCCAAAATTTCAATAGCCCTCGTTCTGCCTATGCCATAAAGGTAGGTCAGCCCTATAAATGCGTGCTTTTCATTTGGTAAATCAACGCCAAGAATACGAGCCATTTATCCTTCAACCCCTCCTTATCCCTGTCTCTGATTGTGCTTTGGGTTTTTGGAGCAAATGACCCGAATCACACCATTTCTTTTGACTATTCTGCATGAATCACAGCGCTTCTTGACCGAAGCTTGAACTTTCATGATTCAGACCTCCTTTTAATCTATTTCTTCCTGTAAACTATTCTTCCCTTTTTTAAGTCGTAAGGCGATAATTCAACTACAACTTTGTCTCCTGGAACGATCTTTATGAAATTTTGTCTCATCTTTCCAGAGATGTGGGCGAGTATTTCAAGATCGTTGTCTAAAATAACTTTAAAAGTCGTGTTGGGCAACGAATCAACGACACGTCCTTCTATCCTTATCATGTCCTTTTCTTCAGACATTCATTCCCTCCGGAATCGTCAATATTTCGACCTCCTTTTTGTGAAGCACGACGGTATTTTCGTAATGGGCGCTTGGTGATCCGTCTAAGGTCACAACGCCCCAATTATCATCAAGAAGTCTTACCTTCCAATCTCCCATGTTTACCATCGGTTCTATCGCAAGCACCAATCCTTCCATCAGAGGAATGCCTCTGCCTGGCTTTCCAAAATTAGGCACTTGCGGATCTTCGTGAAGTTCCCTTCCTATGCCATGACCCACGTAATCTCTTACGACCGAAAAACCGTTAGACTCGACAAAAGTTTGAATCGCATTTGATATATCGCCAAGTCTATTTCCAACTTTAAATTGCGATATGCCCGCAAAAAAGGCACCTCGCGTTGCTTCTATGAGTTTACGCTTATTCGCGTCTATTTCCCCCACAGCGTAAGTCCGCGCACCGTCACCATACCACCCATCGTAAATTGTACCGACGTCTATTGAAACTATGTCCCCATTTTTCAAAATGACTTTTTTAGATGGTATTCCATGAACGACAACTTCATTTGGACTTATGCAAGAGGCGGCGGGATAACCTTGATAGCCTTTAAAAGCCGGAATTACGCCCTTTTTTGCGAAATACTCTTCTATTATCCTATCAAGATCATACGTTGTAACGCCATCTTTAACGTAGTCCTTTATGTATTCAAGGACCTCTCCAACTACTCTGTTGGGATATCTCATGGCTTCGATCTCTGCTTCCGATTTCAATTTTACCATTATTTTCGACCTTTGATCATTTCAATCAAATATTTTTCTATGTCTTTCATCTTCATAGTGCCATCTATCGTGAAAAGCACACCTTTTTGTTTGTAATACTCAACGACGGGTGCTGTCAGTTCAAGGTAAACTTCGTAACGCTTTTTGACCGTTTCTGGCTTATCATCATCTCGAGTCACGAGAGGCACATGACAATCATCGCAAAGTTCATCCTCTTTTGGCGGATCCGTTATCATGTTGTAATTACGACCACACTTTGGGCACGTTCTTCTTGCAGAAAGCCTTTCAACTATAACATTTTCGGGAACATCAACGTAGACAACGAGATCTATCTTTTTCCCCATCGATTTCATTATCTCATCAAGTGATTTGGCCTGATTCAAAGTTCTTGGGAAACCATCCAGTATGAATCCAGCAGTGGCATCGGACTTTGAAAGCCTTTCTTTGACAATTTGATTCATCAAATCATCATCGACGAGTTTTCCCGATGTGACCACATCCTTTACCTGATTGCCAAGTTTACTTCCTGACTCCATTTCTGCACGCAACATTTCTCCCGTCGATATATGCGGAATCTTGAAAGTTTTCGATACGATCTGCGCTTGAGTGCCTTTCCCTGCCCCTGGAGGACCGACGAAGATGATGTTCATCATATCCTCCCTTTGAGTTTGCCACGTCTTATGAAGCCTTCGTAATGGCGCATGATGAGATGGGCTTCCATCTGCTGAACAACGTCAAGGGCAACTCCGACGGCTATCATCATGCCAACGCCACCGACTATCTGACCAGAATTGCTTCCAACTATTGCGGCGGAGATGTTTGGCAAGAGTGCTATGACGACAAGCGCAAGTGCACCCAAAAATGTGATGCGGCTCAAAACTTTTGCAAGGTATTGTTCAGTCGAAACTCCTGGTCTTATGCCTGGGATAAATCCTCCGTATTCTTTTATGTTGTCAGAAACATCGTGCACATCAAAGGTTATGGCACTGTAAAAATACGTGAAGAAGAAGACGAGCAACGCATAAATGACTATGTAAAAGACGGAATTAAATCCAAAGATGCTTTGAAGCGTGTAATTATGAGTAAACTGGGCTATCATTGAAGGAATCATGAGTATAGCAACGGCAAAGATTATAGGCAACACTCCACCCTGATTGACCTTCATTGGTATGTAACTCGATTGCCCACCGTACATCTTTCTTCCCACAACCTTTTTGGCATACTGCACGTTTATTCTTCTCTCTCCCTGCATTATGTATATCAAGCCAAAAATCGTGACCACGAAGATGAGGAAGAACAAAGCCCATGAGGTAACGGAAAGATTGGATATTATCATCTGTCCCAAATAGAAAGGATAAGTCGCAACGACTCCGGCGAAGATGATTATCGATATACCATTTCCTATTCCTTTGTCTGTTATCATTTCACCTATCCATTGGAGGAACATGCTTCCGGCCATAAGTGAAATTGAAGAAAGTATTATGAAGGCGACTTTGTTAATTCCCGGTGTGGCATGTGGCATGACGACGACGATTGTGAGGGCAAGCGCTTCCACGGCGGCAAGCACAAGAGTGAGTTCTCTTGTGTATTTCTCGATCTTTTGTCTACCTTGTTCTCCTTCTTTGGCAAGTTCTTTCAAACTCGGAACAACGGCCATCAAAAGTTGAAGAATGATAGACGCGTTTATGTACGGCGTAACACTCATGGCAAAAATTGACATGTTGCTGAGTGCTCCACCGGCAAAAGCGTTAAGCAAGGTAAAGAATCCTCCACCCGCTCCGGCAGAAACGCCGTTGAAAAAGTTTGCCCAACTTGATAAACTTATGCCCGGCACAGGTATGTAAACGCCAAACCTAAAAACAGCGAGCATCAAAAAGGTGAAGATTATTCTACTCCTTAACTCAGGTATTTTGAAGGAGTTTTTAAGCGCTTCCCACACTTATATCACCTCTACCTGTCCACCGACAGACTCTATCTTCTCCTTTGCAGAAGTACTGAAGGCATTTGCCGATACCTTTAATGGTTTTTTAAGTTCGCCGTTGCCAAGAATTTTAACGCCATCTTGAATTTTTTTGACCAGACCTTTTTGAATCAACAGCGCGATCGTGACATTTGAATTATCCTCGAAGACGTTGAGATCGCCCACGTTGACAGTCGTGTACACCTTATGGTTAACATTCTTAAATCCACCTTTTGGCAATCTTCTGTAAAGTGGCGTCTGTCCGCCTTCAAAGCCAGTTCTCACATTTCCACTTTTTCTCGATCCTTGCCCGTTCATACCGCGGGTCGATGTCTTACCGTGACCGGTAGCCCTTCCTCTACCAAGCAGTTTAGATTTTCTTCTTGAACCGGGCGTCGGAGTTATATCTTCAAGTTTCATATGAATTCCTCCTTATTGCGTTTCCTCAACTCTCACAAGATGCGAGATCTTTCGAACCATTCCCAAAATCTGAGGAGTTTTTTCAACGACAACGGTATCATGCATTTTCCTCAAGCCAAGTGCTTTTGCAGTCTCTTTTTGATCGTATTTGTACCCTATCGGGCTCTTCACAAGTTCTATCTTGACTTTCATGACTTGACAACCTCCTCGCCGTGAAAGAGCTGTCTTAGAGGTATTCCACGAAGTTTGGCGTAATATTCAGGCGGCTTGATCTCTTCAAAAGCCTTGAAAACAGCCCTTAAGATGCCCAAAGGCGTGTTTGATCCAAGCGATTTGCAAAGCACGTTCTTTATGCCTGCAAGTTCCAATGCAGGTCTTGCGGTGTTGCTCGCTATTATACCAGTGCCTGGCGCTGCGGGCTTTAAAAGCAACTTTGAAGAATCAAATTTGACCTCTACCGTGTGTGGAATCGTATCGTTAACGACGTTGACATCGATCATATTCCTTTTCGCAAGATTTGAAGCCTTTCTTATGGCATCGACAACTTCTCGTCCACTTGCAACTCCGAGACCAACTTTTCCATTTTTATTTCCAACGACGACTATCGCACGAAAACTCAAATTCTTTCCACCTTTGACAACCTTCGCAACGCGTCTAACTTCGACGACTTCTTCTTGAAATTCTGTCTCGGCTTCTGCAACTTCTACGTTTCTCTCTCTTCTTTTGAATTCTTTGCTTTCGTCTTCTTTCTGAAGATCGCGCGGCATCCTTTACCTCCTTAAAATTTCAATCCGCTCTCCCGAGCGCCATCGGCAATTTCCTTTATTCTACCATGGTAACGAAAACCGCCTCTGTCAAAAACAACTTCTTTTATTCCCGCTTCAATAGCACGCGTTCCTATCTCTTTACCAACAAGACGGGCGGCGGCTTTGTTCCACGTTTTGTTTTTGAGAGCCTCTTTCAAACTTTTTTGTAAGGTAGAGGCACTGACAAGAGTCTTTGCACTTTCATCATCTATGATTTGAGCGTAAGCGTGCTTGTCACTTATGAAGACAGAAAGTCTCGGCACATCATGCGTACCGTGTATTTTCCTTCTTATCGCAAGGTGTCTTGAATTTCTCTTGCTTTTTTTATCAAAAGACTGGATCACGACAATTTGCCTCCTTAAACTTTCTTAACTTCTTTAAGTCTTACGACTTCTCCAGCATATCTAACGCCTTTACCCTTGGCAAAAACCATAGGCTCACGCGTCTTGCGTATTTTCGCCGCAACTTGACCAACAAGTTCTTTGTCTATGCCCTTGACTATTACTTGGTTAGGCTTTGGAACCTCTATCGTTATGCCATCGGGAGGGTCTATCTTGACTGGCTGGATGTAACCAAGGTTAAGAATCAAAGACTTTCCCTGCATCTGTGCCCTGTAACCAACGCCTTCTACTTCGAGTTCTTTTTGAAAGCCCTTGGTAACTCCTTCGATCATGTTCTTCAAAAGCGCCCATCTCGTTCCTATTATAGCCCTATTTTTCTTTATCACCCTTGGAGGAAGATCGATGTCCTCTTTTTGAGAAACCCAAAGGTTATCGCCATCAATTTTAAAATCGACAAAAAGATAATTCATCGTAAGTTTGCCCAACGGCCCTTTGACCGTTACCGTGTTAGGATCTATTTTAACTTCAACACCCTTTGGAATTCGTATCGGTTTTTTTATCAGTCTCGACATGTTATACCTCCGCTTACCACACGTAAGCGATGACTTCTCCGCCAATCCCGAGTGCGCGCGCTTCCTTGTCTGTAACAACAGGTTTTTCAGGATTAGAAGTGGAGAGAATCGCTATTCCAAGTCCACTGTTGACAACTGGCAATTTATCTTTGGAAACGTATATTCTTCTGCCGGCATGAGAAACTCTTACTATCGAGTTTATAACTCTAATTTTTGTTCTCTTCTGTCCAGCGTACTTCATGAAGATCCTTAGAACGCCCTGCTTGCCATCCTCTATGTACTTGTAATCTTTTATGAATCCTTCCCTTTTGAGAATATCAAGTATGGCTTTTTTTATGTTTGATGCCGGTACGTCAACAACTTCCTTGTAAACCATATTCGCATTTCTTATCCTTGTAAGCATATCGGCTATTGTATCAGTGTACATTTTATCACATCCTTACCAACTGGCTTTTCTTATGCCAGGCAGTTTTCCCTCTAACGCTAATTTTCTAAAGCAAAGTCTACAAATTCCCAATTCTCTGTAAACGGCGTGCGGCCTTCCACAAATCTTGCAACGCGTGTACTGACGAGTTTTGTACTTTGCCACGGCGTTAGTCTTATTTATAAGCGCTTTACGGGCCATTTCATCACTCTCCTCAATTAATCCTTGCTGAACGGCATTCCAAGTTTCTCTAAAAGATACCTTGCTTCTCTGTCTGTTTTTGCAGTCGTCACTATGACGATGTCCATTCCCTGCACTCTCGTGATTTCCCCAGTTATTTCTGGGAAAATGGACTGTTCGGATATACCCATGGAAAAGTTCCCTCTGCCATCGAAAGAGTTGGGGTTGACTCCTTTGAAATCGCGCACCTTAGGCAGCGCTATGTTGAAAAATTTGTAAAGGAAGTTGTACATCCTTTCTCCCCTGAGCGTCACTTTTATCCCAACTGGCATACCTTGCCTTATTTTGAAGTTTGAAACACTCTTCTTAGCCTTTGTCACAACGGCCTTTTGCCCTGCTATATTTGTGAGTTCTTGAAGATGCTTGTCTATTATGGCTTGATTTCTTGAACCTTCTCCAATTCCCATGTTTAAAACGACCTTGCTCACTTTTGGAACTGCCATCTTGTTTTTATATCCAAGTTCCTTGATGAAGAAAGGTACAATTTCTTTTTCGTATCTCTCCTTTAAAGCAACAGACATGTCATGCCTCCTCTCGCATCATAGTTTATCGATACTTTCTCCGCACTTTTTGCAAACTCTGATGTTCATCCCATCTTCAGTTTTTTTGTGCGACACGCGCGTGGGGGAACCACAATTTGGACAGATAACCATGATCTTGGATTCGTAAATGGGGGATTCCCTTTCAACGATTCCTCCTTCTCTAACAGACGCAGTAGGCCTCTGATGCTTTTTGATCATGTGAATTCCCTGAACTATAACCTTTCCTTCATCGGGAAGCACTTTTATGACTTTCCCTCTTTTACCCTTGTCTTCGCCACTTATAACGACAACGGTATCATCTTTCCTTATGTTTAAAGTGTGCTTTTTCATTTCAACACCTCACAAAACTTCCGGAGCAAGCGATACGATCTTCATGTACCCTTTCTCTCTTAATTCTCTTGCAACGGGACCAAATATTCTCGTTCCGCGCGGTTCATTCTCTTTGTCTATGAGGACTGCCGCGTTATCATCAAATCTTATGAAAGAGCCGTCTGGCCTTTTTATCTCTTTTCTCGTTCTCACTATTACGGCCTTAACGATTTCACTTTTTTTGATATCGGTGTGCGGCGCAGCCTCTTTTACGGTTCCAATGACCACATCACCAACACTTCCCCTTTTTCTGTTTGAACCGCCCAAAACCCTTATGACAAGAATGCTTCGCGCTCCAGAGTTATCTGCCACGTTAAGTATGCTTTCCTGCTGAATCATTGAGGAGCACCTTCTTCCTTACTTACTTGAGTGTCTTCAACTCTTAGAACATTCTTTTTCACGATCGATACAAGCGTCCAGTTTTTCTCACGACTCAAAGGTCTTGACTCTTCTATTTCAACGATATCACCAATGTTGGATTCGTTATTTTCGTCATGAGCCTTGTACTTAGCCGTTTTGGTTATGATCTTTCCAAACCTTGGATCTCTTGTCGTTTCTCTTACAAGCACAACTATGGTCTTCTTCATCTTGTTACTTACGACTTCACCCACGAGACGTTTTTTCATTTCTTATTCCCCTTCTTATCAGAACTAACAGGCTCAAGGCCAAGTTCTCTTTCCCTTATGAGTGTCTTTATTCTGGCAATATCCCTTTTCGTTTGGACTATCTGTGATGTATCTTGAAGTTGTGAAAGTTCAAGTTGAAATCTTAACTTGTAGAGTTTTTCCTTTTGATCTTTCACAAGAGCCTTTAGTTCATCGATGGTCATTTCTCTGAGATCTTTAGCCTTCATAGCGATTCACCTCCAAAAGAGGTTCTTTCAACGACTTTCGTCTTTATTGGAAGTTTCGAAGAGGCCAATCTCAGCGCTTCTTCTGCCACTTCTTTGCTCACTCCACCGATTTCAAACATGATCTTACCAGGCTTAACGACACACACCCATTTTTCTGGATTCCCTTTACCGCGTCCCATTCTGCTTTCGGCTGGATGAACGGAAAGTGGCTTGTCTGGGAAAATTCTTATCCAAAGCATTCCGGATTTTTTGAGACTTCTCATTATCGAAACGCGGCACGCTTCTATTTGTTTGTTTGTTATCCATGCCGGTTCAAGCGCTTTAAGGCCCCAATCACCGAAATTTATCTCACTGCCACCCTTTGCAAGGCCTCTCATTCTTCCACGTTGCTGTTTTCTATACTTAACCCTTTTAGGGATCAGCATCTTTGCAAACCTCCTTATCAACGAATCAGGCTGATTTCACCAACGAGTCTTCTTTGGTGAATATCCATACCTTAACACCGAGAACTCCATATTTGGTGTGTGCAATCGCAAATCCATAATCAACGTGTGCACGCAGTGTCTGTAAGGGGACTCTGCCTTCTCTGTACCATTCAGACCTTGCTATTTCAGCACCGTTTATTCTTCCACCAACCATGGTTTTAACGCCAAGCGCACCCTTTTTCAATGCAAATTGAATGCTTCTCTTCATCGTTCGTTTGTAAGATGCTCTTTTTTCAATTCTTCCGGCTATGAATTCTGCGGTCAATTGTGCATCTAACTCGGGCGTTTTAACTTCTTCAATACTTATGACAACCTCCCTTTCCGGAGGAACAACTGATTTGATGACATTCTTTATGTTGTTTATCTCGGCGCCTTTTTTACCTATCAATATGCCGGGCCTACCCGTAACTATTATGACGTTGACGCGATTTCCCGATCTCTCTATTTTAATTTTGGATATTCCGGCATGAAAATACTCTTTTTTTACCTTATTCCTTATCTTTTCATCCTCTAAAAGATATTCGGAATAATGTTTTTCATTAAACCATTTTGACTGCCAATCTTGGGAAACACCAAGTCTGAAACCAATAGGATGTGTTTTTTGACCCATTACTGCACCTCGCTCTCGTTGGAAGGTTGAATTTGTTGACTTTCTGCCGGCTTTTCACTCGTTTTAAGTGCTGCTTCTTTTGATCTGTCTCTTACCACGACCGTTATGTGGGAAAGCCTTTTGAACATCATCGAAGCACGTCCACGTGCCATGGGATTAAGCCTTTTCAACCTTGGAGCATCGTCAGCCATACATTTCGCAACGTAAAGAGAATCCACGTCTAATTTGAAATTATTCTGTGCATTTGCCACAGCACTGTTGAGTATCTTTTCAACGAGACGTGCACTTTTTTTGTTCGCAAATTCAAGTATCTGCAAGGCCTGACTCACATCTTTGCCGCGTATGGTGTTAAGTATGGCCCTAACTTTGTAAGGACTTATTCTCAGATACATTCCACGGGCAACGGCTTCAATTGGTTCGGGAGCAGACGCTTTTCTTTCTCTGTGAAAAACAGATCTTTTGGCCCTTTTCTTATTTTCAGCCATCGAATTCACCTCTGTCATTTCTTGACCTCTCCCTTTATAGCCTTCTTCTCTGTGTGTCCTCCAAAACGTCTTGTGGGAGAGAATTCTCCAAGCCTATGGCCAACCATTGCCTCTGTTATGTACACCGGTATGTGTTTTCTTCCGTTATGAACGGCTATGGTGTGTCCTATCATATCGGGCAGTATCATTGATGCCCTCGACCATGTTCTCACAACACGTTTCTGACCAATTTCGTTTAAACTCTGTATTTTTTTGATCAACTTAGCATCCACAAAAGGACCCTTTTTGGTTGAGCGACTCACGCTATCTTCCTCCTTTTTCCGTGGCTTTCATCATTGATTTCCTTTGTTATCATTTCTTCTTCTGACTATGAACCTATCAGATCTCTTCTTTCCACGGCGCGTTTTATAACCCTTTGCAGGCGTACCCCATGGACTTTGAGGGATATTTCCACCCTTAGTTCTTCCTTCTCCTCCGCCCATCGGGTGATCGACAGCGTTCATCGTCATTCCTCTTACTCCAGGTCTTATGCCTAACCATCTGCTTCTTCCAGCCTTACCAGAAGATTCGTTCATGTGCTGTTCATTGCCAACTATGCCAACGGTGGCCATGCAATTTTCTCTGACCCTTCTCAATTCACCCGAAGGCATCTTCAAAAGCGCGTATCCACCTTCTCGTGCCATCAATTGAGCGGAGTTTCCAGCGCCTCTTGCTATTTTACCACCTGCTCCAGGTATGAACTCCACGTTATGGACAAACGTACCAACTGGTATTCTTGTCAGCGGTAAAGCATTTCCCGGCCTTATATCGGCATCAGGACCGGATACGACCGTGTCTCCAACATTTAAGCCCTGCGGCGCTATTATATACCTTTTTTCACCATCAACGTAATTAAGCAACGCTATTCTTGCACTGCGATTCGGATCGTATTCTATCGAAAAAACTTTAGCCGGTATTCCGATTTTATCCCTTCTGAAATCGATTATTCTGTATTTATCCTTGTGGCCGCTACCACGATGTCTCACCGTTATTCTTCCATCGGAGTTCCTGCCAGCCATGGATTTTTTTCCAACAGTAAGAGATTTTTCAGGTCTATCCTTTGTTATCTCTGAAAAATCTGATCTTATCATGTGTCGAATTCCAGGAGAGGTTGGTTTAAAACTTTTAAGTCCCATAAAATTACTCCTTTCGATCCGCTAAAATCAAATCAAGCCTTCGAATTCCTGGATCTTGAATCCTGCCTTCAACTGAACGATGGCCTTTTTAAAAGACCTTGAATATCCTTCAGATCGACCATATCTCTTAGGTTTCCCATTAACGTTCATAATTCTTACGTCTGCAACCTGAACGTTGTAAAGCCTTTCAACGGCATTTCTAACGGTGTGTTTATTTGCCCTCGAATCAACTTCAAATGAATAGGTCGCCTGTTTTATACCCGCAAATGCCTTTTCTGTTACCAATGGCCTTATCAAAATATCATGAGGTGTTATCTCATTTACTGGCATTTCCATACACCTCCGTTATCTTCTCAACCGTATGCTTTGTAAGCACAACCCAGTCAAATTTGATCAGATCGTAGACGTTTAATCCGTCGACATTTGTCTTGCCTTTACCCGGATTATCCGCTATTATAACCTTTGTCGTTTTTAAATTTCTCGATGAAAGTTTGACATTCATCTGTTCATCATTTTTGGTATCGAGTACAACAACGGCATTTTCAGAAGGAACTATCTTTTTCAACGTATTCAAAAACTCTTTTGATTTCGGCTTTTCCATCTCGAATTTATCAACAACAAGGATCTTGCCATCTTTTAACTTAGCAGAAAGCGCCGATTTAATTGCGCCAACCTTCATCTTTTTGTTTAAACCCTCAGACCAATCTCTTGGTCTCGGTCCAAAAACAACTGCACCATGGCGCCACAAAGGAGATCTTATCGATCCAGCCCTCGCACGTCCCGTGTGCTTTTGAGCCCATGGTTTTCTTCCGCCACCGGAAACCTCTCCTCTTAACTTCGTAGAGGCCGTTCCCGCCCTTCTGTCGGCAAGTTGCTTGTGAATGTATCTGAAAAGCAAGTCTTTGTTGGGCTCTACTTCAAAAATTGATGGAGGCAAAGAGACAGTACCAACTTCTTTTCCCTCTACGTTAAAGACCTTTAACTCTGCCATGATCATTTCACCTTCCAATTCTTGGCAGAACGTATATAAATCAAAGAACCGCGTGCACCTGGAACGGCACCTTTTACGGCTATGAGAGAATTATCTTTGTCAATTCTGACTATCTTGAGATTTGATATGGTTCTGTTAACATCACCCATATGACCAGCCATGTGCGTCCCTTTCAAGACTTTAGCAGGTTCTGTGTGCATGCCAGTTGATCCGTGCCTTGGGAATTTTGTACCGTGGGTCTTATCATGGCCACCGAAATTCCATCTTTTAACGGCGCCTTGAAAACCTTTTCCCTTGGTTGTTCCGGAAATATCAACGACCTCTCCTTCGCTGAAAATAGAGACGTCCAAAGTCTGACCTATTTGGTAATTCGCCACATCATCAGTTCTAACTTCTTTGAGATGCCTTAAGGGAGAAACATTCGCCTTCTTAAAATGACCAAGCATTGGTTTGGTAACATGTTTCTCTGGAACAGGTTCAAACCCTATCTGAATGGAGTTGTACCCATCGCTTTCAACTGTTTTTTTCTGAACGACCACACATGGTCCTGCTTTAAGTACGGTAACAGGAATTGCACGACCATCTTTGAATATCATCGTCATGCCAATTTTTTTACCAATTAACGCTTTCATCAACACACCTCCAGCCGCTTCAAAGTTTCAACTCAACTTCAACACCAGCCGGAAGATCCATCTTCATCAAAGATTCGACCGTTTGGGGTTGAACTTCTATTATGTCAATCAACCTCTTGTGAACTATCTTCTCAAAATGTTCCCTTGAATCTTTATCTGTATGAGGAGATCTCAAGACACAATAAATTGTTTTCTCTGTCGGAAGCGGTATTGGTCCCGAAACTTTTGCACTGGTCTTCTTAACAGTTTCAACGATCTTTCTGGCCGATTGATCTAACAATTCGTAATCGTAAGCCTTCAACTTTATTCTTATTCTGGATTTTGCCATTCGAAAAACCTCCTTCAAAAGCCAGAGGGGAATTCATCCCCTCTTACAATCATTCAAGTATCTTGGAGACAACACCGGCTCCAACGGTTTTTCCACCTTCACGAATGGCAAACCTCATACTTTCCTCAAGAGCAACTGGTTTAATGAGTTCAACAGTCATGACCGTGTTATCGCCTGGCATGACCATTTCAACGCCATCTGGAAGTTTGGCTATCGTACCGGTAACGTCTGCAGTTCTTATGAAGAATTGAGGCCTGTATCCCACAACAAATGCCGTGTGACGCCCACCTTCCTCTTTTTTCAAAACGTAGACGTTGGCTTCAAATTTCGTATGAGGCGTTATCGTGCCTGGTTTTGCAAGCACTTGCCCTCTTTCGACTTCTTCCTTCTTAATGCCTCTTAAAAGACAACCTATGTTGTCACCGGCCATACCTTCATCAAGCAATTTTCTGAACATTTCAACACCGGTAACAACGGTCTTCTGAGTTGGTCTGAGTCCAACGAGTTCAACTTCATCGTTGACGTGAATCTTACCACGTTCGACTCTACCAGTTACAACCGTTCCACGACCAGTTATCGTGAAGATATCCTCAACTGGCATCAAGAAAGGTTTATCGACTTCTCTCTTTGGTTCGGGTATGTAAGTATCTGCCGCATTCATCAAATCGAGGATGCCTTTTGCCCATTTATCATCAAGGCTTGTCGCTTCGAGTGCTTTCAAAGCACTGCCACGGATAACTGGAATTTCATCGCCTGGATACTGATATTTTGTTAGCAATTCCCTTACTTCCATTTCAACGAGATCTACAAGTTCTGGATCGTCAACGGCATCAACTTTGTTCAAAAACACGATCATCGCCGGAACGTTAACCTGACGTGCGAGCAATATATGCTCTCTTGTCTGTGGCATAGGACCGTCAACAGCGGAAACGACAAGAATTGCTCCATCCATCTGAGCAGCTCCAGTTATCATGTTCTTTATGTAATCAGCATGTCCAGGGCAATCTATGTGTGCATAGTGCCTTTTGTCCGTTTCATATTCGACGTGGGAAACGTTTATGGTTATGCCTCTTGCCTTTTCTTCTGGAGCCTTATCGATCTGATCGAATGGTACAAATTCGGCTTCTCCCTTCATGGAAAGCACCTTGGTTATTGCAGCCGTGAGTGTTGTCTTACCATGATCTATATGTCCTATCGTCCCGATGTTAAGATGCGGCTTGTTTCTTACAAATTTTTCCTTTGCCATTTAATTCTACCTCCTTGAAAATTATTTAACTTTTATGATTTTATCAACAAAACTTTGGGAAACTTCAGCATAGTGCGAAAATTTCATCGTATAAACTGCCCTTCCCTGACTCAAAGACCTTAAGACCGTTGCATAACCAAAAAGCTCTCCTAACGGGACAAACGCTTTTATTATTCTGGCATTGCCGCGGTTGTCAAAACTCGTTATCTGCGCTCTTTTGGAATTCAAATCTGCAACGACATCGCCCATGTACTCAGTTGGTGTTGTTATCTCAAGTTCCATGATAGGCTCCATCAATTTGGGCTTTCCTTTAACCAAAGCCTCTTTTGTGGCAAGAGAACCTGCTATTTTGAACGCTATTTCCGATGAGTCAACTTCATGGTACGATCCATCGTAAAGCGTTGCCTTGATATCAACAACTGGATAACCTCCAAGGCTTCCTGCGGAAAGAGCCTCTTTTACTCCTTCTTCTACGGCAGGAATATATTCTTTTGGAATTATGCCACCGACTATTTTGTTTTCAAAGATAAACCCTTTTCCTCTTTCCAATGGCTCAAATTTAATTCTTACGTGTCCGTACTGTCCCCTTCCACCGCTTTGCCTTATGTATTTACCTTCAGTATCAACTGGCACGGAAATGGTTTCTCTGTAAGCAACTTGAGGTTTACCAACCTGAGTTTTAACGTTGAACTCTCGCAATAACCTGTCTATTATTATCTCGAGATGCAATTCTCCCATACCGGCAAGAATTGTTTCTCCGCTTTCTTGATCGACTGAAACCCTGAAAGTAGGATCTTCGTCCATCAATTTTGTAAGTGCATCTTTCAATTTTTGCTCATCATCTTTGCTTTGAGGTTCGACTGCTATCGATATGACGGGATCTGGGACTTCGAGAGATTCAAGTATGATTGGATTGTTCTCATCACAAAGCGTGTTGCCCGTCGTGGTACTTTTCAAACCTATGCATGCAACTATATCGCCAGGACCAGCGTAATCTATGTCTTCTCTCTTATCTGCAAACATCAAAAGTAAGCGCGATATTCTTTCCTTCGTTCTTTTTGTGGAATTGTAAACGTAACTTCCCTTTTCAAGGACGCCAGAATATATTCTCAAATAAGTCAATTTACCAACGTATGGATCGGAAAGTATTTTAAAAGCCAACGCAGAAAAAGGTTCATCTGGTGATGGCGTTCTTACGATATCTTTGCCATCTGGATCTTTTCCAACGACAGGGGGAAGATCCAAAGGTGAAGGCAAATAATCAACGGCAGCATCAATGAGAGGCTGCACTCCTTTATTTCTGAAAGAAGAACCACAAAGAACAGGGAAAAATTTCGATTCTATCGTACCGCGCCTTATAACAGATTTTATTTTCTCGACGGGTATGCTTTCACCCTCAAGATACATTTGAAGTATCTCGTCATCGATGTCGGCAAGTTCCGTGATAAGTTCATCTCTTAATTCCTCAACCTTTTCTAAGAGATTCGACGGTACCTCTGAGTATTCGATCTGTGTGCCAAGTTCGTCGGTCCATCTTATGGCTCTCATGTTTATTATGTCAACAACGCCTTCGAATGTACTTTCTGCGCCTATTGGGTATTGAATAACAAGAGGTTTGGCACCAAGTTTGTCTATCATCGACTTGACGGACATGTCAAAATCGGCTCCCATTTTGTCCATCTTATTCATGAAAGCAATTCTTGGAACCTTGTACTTTGTCGCTTGACGCCATACAGTCTCGGATTGAGGCTCAACCCCAGCCGAAGCATCGAAAACCGCTATTGCCCCGTCAAGTACTCTAAGTGAACGTTCTACCTCAATTGTGAAGTCCACGTGTCCGGGCGTATCAATAAGATTAAAGCGATAACCTTTCCAATCAAATGATATAGACGCCGAGGTTATGGTTATACCGCGTTCCCTTTCTTGGATCATCCAGTCTGTGGTTGTATTGCCATCATCCACATTTCCCATTGCGTGTTTCTTACCAGAATAGAAAAGGATTCTTTCCGTTGTGGTTGTTTTACCGGCATCTATGTGCGCCATTATTCCTATATTTCTAAGTTTTTCAAGTTGAAGCACTTTTTCTTTTTCAGGCATTTTTAAACTCATCACCATCTATAGTGAGCAAAGGCCCTGTTTGCTTCTGCCATCTTCTGAACATCCTCGCGCTTTTTAACGGCTGTACCCGTGTTAGAATAAGCGTTGAGAATTTCTTCGGCCAATTTCTCGCTTATGGGTCTTCCTTTCCTGGATCTTGCCGCTTCAACTATCCATCTCACACCCAAAGAAGTTTTTCTTGGTTCTTGAACTTCTATAGGTACTTGATAAGTTGCTCCACCAACTCTTCTTGGCCTGACTTCAAGAACCGGCGCAACATTTTCAAAGGCTTTCTTCAAAACTTCAAGCGGCTCTTTACCGCTCTTTTCTTTTATTATGTCAAGAGCGGTATAAAAATCTTTTTGGGCAACACTTCTTTTCCCATCCCACATTATCTTATTTATGAATCTTGTGACTAATTCATCATGATAAACGGGATCAGGTGTAACTTTTCTTACTTCAGCCCTTCTCCTTCTCATAAATACCTCCAAAGATCAAGCAGTTTGCTTTTTTGGGCGTTTAACACCGTAACGGCTTCTTGCCTTTTTCCTGTTTTCAACACCCTGAGCATCTAATGCGCCTCTTATTATCTTGTATCTTATTCCAGGTAGATCCTTTACCCTTCCGCCCCTCACAAGCACAACTGAGTGTTCCTGAAGGTTGTGTCCTTCACCGGGAATATAAGAGGTAACTTCTGCACCGTTGGTTAACCTTACCCTCGCTATTTTTCTCAAAGCAGAGTTAGGCTTTTTTGGCGTCATGGTAGAAACACGAATACAAACCCCTCTTTTTTGAGGGTTACCACCAAGCGCCGGAGACTTACTTTTAGTTTTTAATCTTTCTCTTCCTTTTCTGATCAACTGATTAATAGTAGGCATTTGATGACTCTTTGCCTCCTTCAGACTCAAAATTTGTTAACACTCCATTATTCTACAACATAACCACACATTCAGTCAAGCATCCGA
>JAVRKN010000006.1:0-5876 GCA_031962405.1 Athalassotoga sp.
AATTTAAAAGAGATTTAGTATAGAGTATAATATTACCGATTCAACTTTGAAAATCGGAGGATTTAAATTGAAAATACAATTCGTTGGAATTGGCGGAATGGGATTGAGTGCGCTTGCCTTATGGTCAAAATACAATGGTTATGAAGTTGTGGGATGTGATCTTTCTGATGGTCCGATGATAAAGGTTATTCGCGATCATGGAATAGAAGTGAAGGTAGGCAAGAATGAGATTTTAGATCATCCAGATATCGTGGTTGTTTCTTCTGCTGTTCCAAAGTCAACTATCGATGATTTCAAAAGGGCTGGCTTTGAGGTTATCGAACGGATGGATTTTGTTGCCTCTCAAATAACGCCTTTCATGGGCATAACGGGAACGGATGGAAAAAGTTCTACAACATTCATGTCTCAATGGATAGCGATGAAAAACGGGTTAGATTCTGCCATGATATGTGGCGCTATACCAATTGGGCCTTTGGGTAGCACTTTCAGATCGGGAAAAGATGGTCTCATTTTTGAAGTCGATGAATCCGATCCAAAGATGGAAAATGTGAAATCAGAAATTGGAATTTTGACTAACTTGAGATACGATCATCTTGATAGATACCAAAATGATCCGAAGTTGCAATTCGAGAAGGTTGTGAATTTTTTAAAGAAGTCCAAATACACAGTCGTACCTGCTGATTTTGATTTCAACGCTTCTCTTAAGGTCGGAAAGGGAGGAAATATCGAGTATTGGCCAGTTGAGTTGGGATTTAAAAAGCAAATTTTTAAGGTAAAGTACGGTGAGTCTGAGGTGACAGCCATGCTCAACATCGCAGGAGTTCATCAAATTGGAAATGCCACGATGGCAATCGCGGGAGGAATTTTGGCAGGTTTCTCGTTAGAAAAATGCGCAGAGGCATTGTCAGATTATCCTGGCCTAAAGAGAAGGCTTGAAGTTCTACACTCTGGAGAGATCACGGTTATAGATGATTATGCCCATACTCCAGACGAGGTTAGAGCCGCCCTTTTGTCCGTAAGACCTTACTTCGGGAAGGTAATAGCAATTTTTGAACCTCACAGATACACGAGGTTTTCAAAATTTGAAAAGCATTTTGCAGAGGCATTGTCTCTTGCGGATGAGGTGTACGTAACGGAAATTTTTGGTGCTTTTGAGGGCGAAGAAAATGTCGACCCACAAACCCTTATAGATGATGTAAAACTTAAGGGCAAAGTCGGAAAGTTCGTCAAACTTGATGATATTATCCAAGTGCTGAACAAAACTCAGGCAGATCTCTACATCTTCATGGGAGCAGGCAATATAACTTACAAAGCGCACGAGTTTGCTGGTGAGTTCGAATGATAGACACGCATTCTCATCTTACGATGAGCGATTTTGATGAGGATAGAGACCAGATCGTCGAGAATTTCGAAAAAGATGGAATTGAGTTCATCGTGGAAATTGGATTTGATCTCGATTCAAGTCAAAAAGCCGTTAATTTTGCCAAGATTCACGATAGAGTTTATGCGTCCGTTGGAATACATCCGCACGATGTGGCAGATCTTGAAGTTGAAGCAAAGTGGCAGGAGAAATTGGAGAAATTTTTGGATCAACAAAAGGTCGTGGCAATCGGAGAGATAGGACTTGATTATTACAGAAATTTATCACCTCAAGTACTTCAACGGAAGTATTTTGAACTTCAACTCGAGATTGCCCAGAAACGGCATTTGCCCGTTGTTCTCCACGTAAGAGACGCATATTTTGACGCTTACGATATTCTGAGGCGTTTTGATCTCACAGCGGTAGTTCACAGTTTTAACGGAGAAATGGATGATTTGAAAAGATTTCTCGACCTCGGCTTTTACATAGGCGTTGGTGGCATGGCAACTTACAAGAAAAATGAAAATTTAAGAAAAGTTATGTCCTTTTCCCCAATAGATAGAATTCTCACTGAAACAGATTGCCCTTATCTTTCTCCTCAACCTGTTAGGGGAAAGAGAAATGAGCCTAAGTACGTGAGATTTGCGGTTGAAACTTTGTCTTCTATTTTCAACATCCCATTTGAAAGGGTGGAGAAAATAACTTCCGAAAATGCCTTACGTTTTTTCAAAATAAAAACAAAAGAGTGAGCGCTATCTATTCTTTTAGTCCGGTTGTTATTATGCTCCTCACAAACAATTTTTGAACGGCAAAGAAAAGAATCAAAGTAGGTCCCAACACCATTATGGTACCTGCCATTATAACTCCCCAGTTGCTTGTTGATTCAACGTTGGTAAGCATCTTCAAACCTATTTGCGCCGTTGCCATGTCGTTTGAATTTGTGACTACCAACGGCCACAAGTACAAATTCCAGGCGTAAACAAAGTTTATCATCGCAATACCACCTATCGTCGATTTTGAGAGTGGAATTAGTATCTCAAACAAAAACCTCATCGGCCCTGCTCCGTCTATTTTGGCCGCATCCTCGAGTTCTTTTGGGATGATCATGAAATGCTGTCTCATCAAAAAAGTCGTCGTCGCACTTGCCAAAAATGGTACCGTCAGAGCCCAATAGGTGTTGACCCAGTGGAAACTCTGCATTATTTGAAATAAAGGAACTATCATTATCATCTCGGCGGGCATGAAAAGCGTTATGAACAAGGCGGCAAAGAGCAAAGATGAGCCTTTGAATCTGAAATTTGAAAATGCATAGCCAGAAAATATTCCAAAGACCGTTTTTCCTATCATGATGACCACACTCATTATCAAACTGTTCAGCATCAATCTTCCAAGGTTTATAGAATTGAAAGCGCTGATGTAGTTTTGAATGTAGAATGAATCTGGAAAGATCTTTGGCGGATACACAAAAACTTCAGATGGTCTCTTAAGGCTCATGGTAATGGCGAGAAAGATGGGAAGCAATATGATGACAGAGACTGCTACCAAACCTATTTCTATTGAAATTGTTTTAAGAATCTTGTGACTTCTTTTCACTGATAAAACACCGCCTTTTGGCCAAATTTGAAATAAAAATAGGTAAATACGGCCATTATCAGAATTAAAACCACAGATTCTGCAGATGCGAAACCCGTGTTGAAGTTCACGAAACCATCTTGATAAAGTTTGTATATCAAAGTGGACGTTGTGTTGGCTGGCCCTCCTTGTGTCATGACATCTATCGTTGCAAAAGCAGAAAAAGCCGTAAAAGTTACATTCATGACGATCAGATAAAATGTTATTGGAGAAAGCAATGGAATGGTTATTTTAAAGAGCGTTCTGAAGGCATTTGCACCGTCTATTGTTGCTGCCTCATAATAGCTTTTCGGGATAGATTGAAGTCCCGCAAGGAAAAATATTATGTTAAAGCCCAAATTTTTCCATATGGTTGCAATCATAACCGCTATTAGAGCCAAAGGATAAGTTGTAAGCCATTGGGGTTGGGCCTTAAAGATGATAAGAAAAAGATAACTCACATAACCTGCCACCGGACTTAGAAGAAATGCCCACAAAGTTCCTGCCACGGCCGGAGAAACGGCGTAAGGTGCAAAGATTAAAGTTCTGAAAATTCCTATTCCAGGCACCTTTTGATTCAAAAGCAAGGCAAGGAAAAGTGAGAGCGTAAGACCAACTGTAACCGTGACAACGACAAAGATCAATGTTGTGTATGCCGATTGAATGTATTGACCAGATGTAAATAAAGACCAGAAGTTGCCGAATCCGGTGAAAAACAATCTATTTCCGAATGGCGACATTTTGTAAAAACTGAGTTTAAATGTTTGAAATGCAGGGTAATATATGAAGATCACGACTATTAGAAATGTCGGTACAAGCAAAAGGTAAGGAAAAATCTTTCTCAACAATTCAATCACCTCTTAAAACAAAGGGCATCAAATGATGCCCTTTGTTTTTCAATAAAGCGAGTTGTAATTTGCTATTGCCTGGTTGGCTTGATCCTGTGCCCATTGCAATGCCTGCTGGGGAGTCATCGCTTTTGTGAACATCTTTCCAAAAGCATTATCTACGGCCGTTCTTATCTGTGGGAATGCTCCCGTTGCTCCGCCACTCGTTGCCGGCGTTACGTTTGACATGAGAAGTTGCAAAACCGTGACAAGATATAGAGGATTTTTAGCATAGTATCCTTCGTACAACAATTTTATTATTGAATTTTTGTTGACAGGAAAATAACCTGTGCCAGTGCTCCATTCAATTTGGGCATCAACACTTTCGAGAAATTTAAGGAATTTCCATGTTGCTTCTTCTCTTTGAGTGTTCTTTGTGTCAACCATCCACAGGCTTGCACCGCCAACTATCACCCCACCGTAAGGTACTCCTGCTGGATGCGGAAGGAACATGACGCCCAGAGAAAAGTTGCCAGATTGTGAAGCTTTAATCATCATATTTACATCAGATGTAGATGTTATGAGCATGGCAGCTCGTTGGGAAATGAAGATTTGCCTTGCGTTGTCCCACCCTGGTCCCGCATTTATGGCCCAACCATTTTGAACCATGTCGTTGAAGAAATTGAAAATTCTCAAGCCAGCATCATTTGCAAAGACAGCCTTAGTTGCCCTTCCGTCTCGTCCGTTGTTGTTGTTCAAAAGTAGCGCATTTTGAACGGCCATGAATTGCTCAAAAAACCATGCAAGTGGTTCCCCGCTGCCAAATGTGAAACCATACTGAATGGTGTTGCCGTTGGCATCCTTAACAGTCAATTTTTGAGCGTCGGCAATGAATTCTTCGAATGTTGTTGGAGGATTATTAGGGTCAAGGCCTGCTTTTTCAAAGAGTGTCTTGTTGTAGAAAATGACAGGATTTGAAGAGTTAAATGGCATGCTGTACAATTTGCCGCCAACTGTATAGTAACCGCGTGAAGCCGAGACAAGCGTGTTGATGTCAAAGGAAGGATCTTTGTTTATCATGTTTTGAATTGGTATTATCACACCGCTGTCGATCATCATTTGAGTGCCTATATCGTATATCATGACAAGATCTGGTGGATTTCCAGCTCTAACAGCCGCTATCATTTTTGTCATCGTATCAGAGTATGAGCCAGTGTATTGTACCTCCACTTTGATATCGGGATTCTGCTGCATGAACTCATTTGCAAGATTTTGAAGAAGTTGGATTCTGTCCGTTCCCCCCATTGCATGCCAGAATTGAATTGTTATCGGCGCTGCAAAAACTGCCGACGCTAAAATGCCCATTACCATAAACACCAATACCTTACGCCACATTTTCTGAAACACCTCCTTATTTGATTCTCCCCAAATTATATGGGAATAGATTCTATGTGCCACACGTTGAAGCCACAAGATATGGATGAAAATTCGACTTTTAAAGTTGAATCGGTATATCCATTCATTCTATTTTTTCTATGATTTGTTGGTGAGATCAGAAGTACAATTAGGGCATCTTACGGCGTCTATGGGTATATCAGTTTTGCAATAAGGACATTTTTTCGTTGTTGCAGGCGCTGGAGTAACTGGTTTTTGGTATTTCTTCTGAATTTTGTAGACTAAGGTTACCATTAAAAAGATGGCAAATGCGATTATCAAGAAGTTAATGATGGTGTTAATAAAAGCACCGTAATTTATTGTGGGCGCACCGGCAGCTTTCGCCTCGGCAAGCGTCGCATAATGTTTGCTTGATAAATTGATGAAAAGATCTGAAAAGTTAACTTTTCCTATGAGCAATCCTATGGGTGGCATTATTATGTCATTGACAAGTGATGATACGACACTGCCAAACGCTATGCCTATTATTATCCCAACTGCCATGTCTAAAACGTTACCGCGAGACAAAAACTTGCGGAAATCTTTAAGCATAATACCCCTCCCTTTTCCCGATTTTGTAATAATTATACACCAATCCAACTCCGTTTTTGTACTAAACTAACTTTAAATTCTGAATCTTGGCG
>JAVRKN010000006.1:5976-18082 GCA_031962405.1 Athalassotoga sp.
CCGCGAGACAAAAACTTGCGGAAATCTTTAAGCATAATACCCCTCCCTTTTCCCGATTTTGTAATAATTATACACCAATCCAACTCCGTTTTTGTACTAAACTAACTTTAAATTCTGAATCTTGGCGGAAATTCAACAGCGTATAGTATATGGCAAATACAGGTATTAGGAATTAGAGATTAGGGATTAGTGAGTTGTAAGGCGGAGAGCATTATGCCCCAGAGAAATCCTCCGCAGCGAAGCGAGGACCAGATTTCGACGGGGCATATGCTGGAGCCGATGTACAAAGCAGCAAAGGGCGTATAGCATATGGGATAAGGCGGAGGACATGATGCCCGTGAGGAAGCCTCCGCAACGAAGTGAGGACCAGCTTCCGAATGGGCACATGTCGGAGCCAATCAAAACGGCATATGGCATATGCTGGATCAAAAAGACATGAATGGACATTCGACTTTTAAAGTTGAATCGGCATAAATTAAATCCTCCTTCGACCTTTTGAACTTTTAGTATATAATACAAACAAGTTGCAAACGCAGTTTAGTGAATGGAGGTGGACTATTTGCGGATAAAGATACTCGTGGATAGTACGGCCGATATGGCTCCAGAATGGTTTGAAAAGTTGGATGCCGATATGGTACCATTGAAAGTCATATGGCCAGATGGTACCCAAGAGGATGATACGAGAAATCCGTCGGAATTGATGAATTTTTACGAGAGAATATCAAAGTCTTCAGAACTTCCAAAGACATCCCAACCAACAGTTTTTGAATTTTTGCAGAAGTACAGAAATGCAGAGCAGTCGGGATACGAGGGGATTGTGGTTTTAACCTTATCTTCAAAAATGTCAGGCACAGCGAACTCTGCTGCAACCGCGGCAAAAGAAATTAAGATTCCAGTTGAGATTTTTGATACAAAATTGGCCTCTGCTGTCATTCCGCTCGTGGCAAGAAGGGCAAGGGAACTTGCAAATCAGGGCATGAATCCTAAAGAGATTGTTGATCAACTTAGCGTTGACAGAGAAAAAGATAGATTTCAAGCCATATTTTACGTCTCAGACTTTTCTTTTCTCGTAAAAGGTGGGCGTGTATCAAAAATCCAAGGATTTTTCGGCACAGTTTTAAAATTCAAGGTTGGAGTGTGGATAGACAAAAACGGAGAGATGATTCCATTTGGAAGAACAAGAGGAAAATCCCATGCCTACGATATGCTCATTGAACAGGCTGGAAAATACATCCCTTTTGGATCTAAGATCATATTGTGTATGGTGCATGCAAATGCCGAGGACGAAGCAAAGGAACTGCTCGAAAAGATGAAGGAAAAGTATGAAGTTGTAGACGCTTCCTTTCACATGACGGGTAAAGTTATAACTACGCACGTTGGACCAGGAATGTGTGGTTTCGGAATAGAGGCGGTGTGAAATGGAGATGATAAAAGAAAAGATCGTGACACAACGAGATCTTGCCTCTGCCTTAAAAAGTGGCAATGCCGATGTGCTCTCTACGCCAACAGTGCTTGCGTGGATGGAAGAAACCGCTTCCGACCTCGCCCAAACTCTCCTTTCCGAAGATCAAATTACCGTTGGGGCACACGTAACGCTGGATCATCTTGCTCCCGCGTGGCCTGGTGAGAAAGTAACTGTAGTTGCAAATTTAGTTGAAAGGAAGGATAGAAAGTTTTCTTTTTACATCGAGGTGAGATCTGATCAGAAACTCATAGCAAAAGCCGAACATATCAGGGTGGCTGTGAAAAGGAATGATTTTAAACATGAAAATTGAAGAGATAATTCCAGTTGCTCTTGGGAAAATCCCGGCCGATGTCCTTTTGACGAACTGCAAGATTGTCAACGTTTTTACTGGAAAGATTGAAGAGGGCAATATAGCACTTTACAGGAAAAGGATTGCCGGAATAGGAGATTACAACGCTGGCAAAATGGTCATAGATTTAGAGGGAAATTACGTTATTCCTGGTTTAATAGATGCGCACGTGCACATTGAAAGTTCTATGGTAGATCCGGTTGAATTTGCGAGAACAATTCTTCCAAGGGGCACAACGACAATCATTGCCGATCCTCACGAAATTGCAAACGTCATGGGCATAGAAGGCGTTGAATACATGCTCAAGTATACCGAGGGAATCCCACTAAACATTTACATGATGATTCCATCTTGCGTTCCTGCCACGAATATGGAACTCAGCGGATCCGAAATAACTTCTGTTGACACCATAGCGCTTGTCACAAAATACCCACGGGTACTTGGACTTGGAGAGGTCATGAATTATCCGGGTGTGATAAATACAAACAGAGATCTTATGACAAAAATAGAGATGATTAGGCACCTTTACAAAAAGATAGATGGTCATGCTCCAGGACTTTCTGGCAAAAATCTCAATGCCTACGTATCTGCCTTTATACGAACAGATCACGAATGCACGAGTGAGTCAGAGGCACTCGAAAAGATATCTCGTGGCATGCAGGTGTTGATCAGAGAGGGAAGTGTTGCAAGAAATCTTAACGATTTGATAGGTGCTGTAACCCCTTACAACGAGAGGTTTTTCTCTTTTTGTACGGACGATCGTCACCCTGATGATATAGTGAAGGAAGGCCACATAGACAACATGATAAGACTTGCGATATCGAGGGGAATTGATCCGATCATCGCGATAAGAATGGCGACGATAAATTCAGCCCAATTTTACGGTCTTAGAAGCATGGGAGCAATTGCCCCATCTTACAAAGCAGACATGGTTGTGACAGAATCTCTTGAGGATTTTTTCCCAAAGATCGTCATAAAGGATTCGAAAATAATTGCCAGAGATGGTAAATTGGTAATAGATGTCGTTGGAAACAAGGTAGAACAGAAAGTAAGTGGTAATTTTAGGATTTCAAGGATTGAAGAGGACGATTTAACGATACTTTCAGGTGGAAACCAAACAAGGGCCATCAGGGTTTTAAACGATAGCATAGTAACTACCGAAGAGATTTTTGACCTTCCACCCATTAAAGTACCAGATGTTAAAAACGATCTGCTTAAAATTGCCGTTGTATCAAGATATTCAGAAGAAAAATCGATATTCGTTGGTGCCGTGACTGGCTTTGGCCTTAAAAAGGGTGCAATAGCAACGTCGGTGGGCCATGATTCTCACAACATCTCAGTCGTTGGAACAAATGATTTTGACATGGCGTTAGCTGTAAATGATATTTTGAAAATGGGTGGAGGCATCGTTGTTTCAAGCAACGGAAGTATTCTTGCCAAACTTCCCCTTTCAATAGGAGGTCTCATGTCCTCTTTGACAACAGAGGATGTTGTGAAAAAAATAAAAGAGTTAAAAGATGCGGCGAGATCAATTGGGTGTATAATAAATGATCCATTTATGGTCTTATCCTTCATCCAACTTGCAGTCATCCCAAAGTTAAGGATAACCAATTTTGGACTTGTAGACGTTACCAGGGGTACTTTTGTAAATGTTGGAATTTGATTTTTGAGGGGGCATCTTATGAAAGTTGAAACTACTGAAATGACAACGATCGGTAAGAAGGTAAAGAGAGTTGATGCCATTCAAAAGGTCAAAGGGGAGAGTAAATTCGTATCAGATTACGAATTCAAGGGAATGCTTTATGGCGCTCTCGTACTTTCAAAGCGTGCGCGTGCTCGAGTTAAAAGTATAAACACTGATGAGGCAAAAAAGATAAAGGGCGTCAAAGCCGTCTTAACTTACGAGGATATTCCAGGTGAAAATCAACTTGGGGAAGTTGTTGAAGACATGCCATGCCTTGTCCCAGTTGGGGGAGAGGTTAGGTATTTTGGAGATGTTGTCGCCCTTGTGGCGGCCGAGAGCCAACAGATCGCGAATATGGCCGCGAATGCAGTCGTGGTCGAATACGAAGATCTGCCTGCCGTGCTATCAATTGAAGAATCTTTAAAAAACGAAATAAAAGTTCATGAATCTGGCAACATCCTCACGTCCAAGAAGATAAGAAAGGGAAATGTCGAAGACGGCTTCAACCAAGCCGACATGATAATCGAGGATGATTTTTTTGCCGATTATCAAGAACACGCTTATCTTGAAACTCAAGGGATATTTGCCGTTCCCGAACCTAACGGTATGGTGATTTACGGATCGATGCAGTGTCCATACTACGTTCAAAATGCCGTTCCTAAAGTCCTCGGCATTCCAATGAATTCAGTCAGAATAATTCAATCAGACACTGGAGGAGCCTTTGGTGGAAAGGAAGATGTACCATCTTATGTGGCCGCTCAGTGTGCTTTGCTTGCTTATCACACTAAAAAACCAGTTTTACTCTCTTATTCAAGAGAAGTCGATATACAGTTCACGAGCAAAAGGCATCCCATAAAATCTCATTACAAGGTCGGATTCAAAAAGGATGGTAAATTGGTTGCAATGGAGATAAAAGCCCACATGGATGTGGGGGCATACGCTACATTGTCGCCAATAGTCATGTACAGAAGCCTTGTTCACGCTGCTGGTGCTTACGATGTCGAAAATGTGAAGGTTGACATAGATGGAGTTTACACAAACAAAGTTCCATGTGGTGCGTTTAGAGGTTTTGGAAGTCCACAGGTACTTTTTGCCGTAGAATCAATAATGGACGAAGCTGCCAAAAGGTTGGGAATCGATCCGATAGATTTGAGGTTGAAAAATGCACTTAGGGTGGGAAGCAGAACATCGACAGATCATCTTTTGACCGAATCCGTTGGTGCCTTAGAAACCATAACCCATGCGGTTAAGATCTCTGATTACGAAAACTTGAAAAGATCTGTTTCTGAGTTCAACTCAAAAAATAGATTTAAAAAACGGGGAATAGGAGTGTCACACATAATTTATGGGGTGGCACTTGGTGCGGCAGGACAACCCTTAGACGCGGCCGGTGCGCTTGTACAAGTTCATAGAGATGGAAGCGTGAGCGTCCACGTCGGCAACACTGAAATGGGTCAGGGCATGAAAACCGTACTTGCCATGATAGCAGCCGAAACTCTTGGCCAAAAACTCGAAAAAATACACGTTGAGAACACCGATACCTCTTACGTTCAAGACAGCGGTCCAACAGTCGCTTCGCGCGCAACTTTGTTCAGTGGAAATGCGGTAAAAGAAGCGTGTGAAAATGTAAAAAGCAGAATCATTTCCGTCTTTTCTAAGATTAAAAATGTAGATGAGGAAGAAGTAACAATAAAGGATGGAATGATCTTTACCAACGATGAAAAGATGTCATTTGAGGAAATCGTCGGCATTTGTTACAATTCAAACGTTGAACTTTTGTCCAACGGATGGTTTAAATCACCGAAACTTACATGGGATCCAAAGACAGGCCTTGGAGAGGCTTATCTTACGTATTCTTATGCAACGCAAATAGTAGTCGTTGAAGTTGATCTGTTGACGGGCCAAACATCCGTTGTTAACGCCTTCACCTCACACGATGTTGGAAGATCTTTAAACCCAGTTGGACTTACTGGGCAAGTTGAGGGCGGATTCGTGCAAGGCATGGGATATGCCATCTATGAACAAATAAAGATGAAAGACGGGAAAATATTGACTGACAATTTCAGTACCTACATAATCCCAACGATAAATGATATACCTCAAAGCATAAAGATAGATTTTGTCGAAGATGAATTTTCTCAAGGTCCTTTCGGTGCAAAGGGAATAGGAGAACCATCTTTGATGCCAACGCCAGCGGCAGTGGCGAACGGCATATCAAATGCGATAGGGAAAAGAGTGAAAAGGATACCTGCAACGCAGGAATATGTCTTAAATCTTATAGAGGAGGAAAAAAATGGTTTCTAAAAAGATCATAGGTCCAACATTTGAAGAGATGTTACATCCAGACAAGATCGATCCAAAGGTGCGCAAAATCGCCCTTCAAAAGATGAAGGAAGATCCTCTTGATCCAATAAACTTTTTCAACATAACCTGGCGCGGCGCTGATAACAAGATAAAATACGTTGTGCTTCCAAAACAATTGACTGGCGTGGATGCAAACATAATCGTGATGTATGGAAGGGATTTTCCAACTGGCAGTCATAAGGTTGGAGCAACTTATTCTATTCTGGTTGAAAAAGTCATAAGAAATGAAGTGGATCCATCTTATCACACCTTGGTGTGGCCCTCCACTGGAAATTACGGCATAGGTGGAGCATGGGTTGGATGCAGAATGAAATTCGATACGATAGTCATACTTCCAGAAGGTATGAGCAAAGAGAGATTTGACATAATAAATTATTACGGTGCAAGGGTTATAGCCACACCTGGATCAGAATCGAACGTCAAAGAAATTTACGACAAATCAAAAGAGATCTTCTCAAAGGATCCCGAAAAAGTTAGAATTTTAAACCAATTCAGCGAATTTGGAAATTACAGATTTCACTATTACGTCACAGGCAACACGATGATAGAACTCGTTCAAGAGGAAAAGATAGGAAATGGTAAAATTGCAGCCGTTGTGTCTGGTGTTGGATCGGCTGGCACAATAGCCTGCGGAGACAGGGTAAAGCAGGTTTTCAAGGATGCAAAGGTGGTAACGCTTGAACCAATACAATGTCCTACCATTTCAATGAATGGTTATGGTTCGCACGATATTCAGGGAATAGGAGACAAGCACGTGACGTGGATCCACAACGTCATGAATTCAGATGCCGTCGTCGCCGTTGACGATATGGAATCCAAAAAAGGACTTCAACTGTTAACAGACGAAACTGGAAAGAAATTTCTCAAAGATTTCATCGATCCAAAAACTGTCGATCAACTCTCCACGATTTTTGGAATATCCGGCGTTGCAAATGTGCTTGGTGCCATAAAAATTGCAAAACAGTACAAATTCGGTGCTAACGACAACATCATAACCATCGCAACAGACACAATTGACAGGTACCATTCCGTCATGGCCGATCTCGACAGGCAATTTGGAAAGATGGACATGTCAGAAGCAAAATCGAGGTTTAATTCCATTTTCATGAATGTAAAAACGGATTGGTTCTTCGAAGGAACGCTTGAAAACAGGCGCAGATGGCACAATTTGAAATATTACACGTGGGTTGAGCAACAGGGAAAGACGGTGGAAGAACTCAATTCACAAATGGATCAAAAGTACTGGGAAGACCAGCAAAAGATAGTCAGTGAGACGGATAAATTGATACTCGAAAGCAGAAAGTGAGAGGAACAAAATTGAAATATCTTTTCAAGGATATAGGTTATCTTGAAACATTTTCAAATCAAGGCGAAATTGAAAATGCCTACGTTGCGGTGAAAGACAACGTCATAACTTACGTCGGTAGAAGCCGGCCTGAGGATAGATTCGATAGAATCATCGATTGTTCGAACATGATCATGCTACCAGGCTTTGTAAACACGCACCACCATTTTTACCAGACTCTAACGAGAAACGTGAAATCAGTTCAAAGCGCCAAACTTTTCGATTGGCTTGTTGCGCTTTACGAAATTTGGAAGAATTTAGACGAAGAGTCTTCATACGTAAGTGCGGCAATCGCCTCGTGTGAGATGGCTTTAAGTGGTGTGACAACCTCAAGTGACATGCTTTACCTTTATCCACACGGCAAGAATGCGATCTTTGATGAGGAAATCAATGGAGTTTTACACGTCGGTCTTAGGTTTCACCCCACAAGAGGATCTATGTCGATGTCAAAAAAAGATGGGGGCCTTCCACCCGATTCTGTTGTTCAGAGTGAAGATGAAATCCTTTCAGAATACGAAAGAACTATTTCCAAATACCATGATAGGTCTAAGTATGCCATGACAAGGGTTGCCCTTGCGCCGTGCTCTCCTTTCTCAGTCACAGAATCTTTAATGATTGAAACGCTTGAAATGGCAGAAAAGCATGATGTACTTTTGCACACTCACCTTGCAGAAACAAAAGACGAAGAAGAATTTTGCCTTGAAAAATTTGGCCTTAGGCCTGTCGATTACATGGAAAAGTTGGGCTGGCTAAACCCGCGCGTGTGGTTTGCGCACACAGTTCATGTAAGCGATCAAGACATCGATAAGATGAAGAAAAATGATGTTGGCATTTCTCATTGTCCAACTTCTAACATGAGACTTGGATCTGGCATTGCCCCTATCTCGAAAATGAAAGGTATGAGGCTTTCTTTGGGAATTGATGGCAGTGCATCCAACGATACGTCCAACATGATCTTAGAGGCAAGAAATGCCATGTTGCTTCAGAGGGTAAAATATGGAGCAGATGCTATGACTCCAAAAGAAGCACTTGAAATTGCATCAAAGGGTGGTGCAAGAGTTTTAAGAATGGACGATTACATAGGAACGGTAGAAGTTGGAAAGGCAGCCGATTTGATAATGTTTGACATGAATAAGCTTTCATTCGCTGGCGGACTCGATGATCCTGTTGGGGCAGTCATCATGTGCGATGCGCACAACGTTGATTTCAACATGGTGAATGGAAGGGTAATCGTTGAGAATGGCACATTAAAAGTTGAAGACATAGATTATCTTATTAAAAGGCAAAATGAGATATCTCGAAAACTTTTGAAGGGGTGATGAAAATGGAAATACAAGAGTTTTACGATTACAACAAGGAAATAGCGAAATTTAAAACGGCATATGCGCTTGTTGAATGGGACATGAGAACGAAAATGCCGCCAAAAGCCGCCATGGACAGGGCAGAAGTTGCGGGTAAACTCGCCAGAACGATCTTCGATATGGGAACTTCTCCGAAAATGGCATCCTTTGTCGAATATTTTAACAGGCCTAAAATTAACGAAAAATTGAACGAAGTTGATAGGCGAAATGTTTACCTTGTGACAAAAGAATACAGACGCGTTTCTTCAATACCGCCGGATAAATTTGAAAAATTCACCATTGCCTGTTCAAAGGGAGAAAGCGTATGGCAGGAGGCAAAGGCAGAATCAAATTTTTCCAAGTTTAAGCCATACCTTGAAGAAATCGTGGGATATCTCAAAGAATTCGTTGAGTATTACGGATACGAGGAAAACAAGTACGATGCACTTCTCGAAGATTACGAACCTTCCATGACGACAAAGGATCTCAAAAAAATAATAGAGGGGCTAAAGGCAGAACTCGTGCCGTTTATAAAAGATTTAATCTCAAAGGGAAAGGCACCAGACACATCTATTTTGAAGGGAAATTTTGATAAAGCCTCTCAGGAAAAATTATCACACGAAGTTTTAAACGCCATGACTTACGATTTTAAAGGCGGGCGCATAGATGAAACTGCCCATCCTTTCACGATAGGAATGGGCTTTGGAGATGTAAGAGTTACCACGAATTATCACGTAGACGATATGACATCGGCATTATTTTCTACCATGCACGAAGGCGGTCACGCCCTTTACGAGCAAGGCATCTCTGAAGCGTACAAGTTGATGCCAATTTACAACGGGGCATCTATGGGCATTCATGAATCTCAATCAAGAACGTGGGAAAATCTCGTTGGAAGATCGCTCGCGTTTTGGAAATTTTTCTTTCCGACGGTGCAAAATATCTTTCCCGTCTTCAAAGGCGTCTCGATCGATGAATTTTACAGGGCAATTAATTTTATACAACCTTCTTTGATAAGGATCGAAGCAGACGAAGTAACTTACAATTTGCACATAATGATAAGATTTGAAATAGAAGAATCTCTCATAAATGACAAGATCAAGGTTGCAGATTTGCCAGAAGTATGGAATGAAAAGGTAAAATCGTATCTTGGAATAGACGTACCCGACGATGCCCATGGCGTGCTTCAAGACGTTCATTGGTCAGGAGGCCAAATAGGATATTTTCCATCCTACATGCTTGGCAATCTTTACGCATCGCAGTTCTTTTTCACGGCAAAAAAAGAGATTCCAAACCTTGAAAGGGAAATTGAGAATGGAAATTTAAAGGTTTTGAGAGAATGGCAAAGAGAGAAAATACACAAATTCGGCGCTCTTTACGATCCAAAAGATCTTTTGATCAAAGTTACAGGAGAACCACTCAACCATAAATATTTCATGAATTACATAAGAGAAAAATTCTCTAAGATATATTTCTGAAGTGGATTTCGTAGACGAAGAGACGAAAAATTTTTGTCTTTTTGATGAAGTCATATCTTCCTACAAACCAATAAGCGTTTTTGGAAAACAGGTCGACGCTTATCTTTTACCTTTGAAAGGAGTTGAATTACTTTCTCACTTTGAATTCCTTTCAAAGGTAAAATCTTGCGAATTCAACCGTACAAAGATTGAGAATATCCTTCAGGATTTTCATGAAATTTCTGGCAGCATTCTATCGATAGAAAATGGGACTTCAACGGATGTCGATCTCTTTGAGATAAAAAGATTTATACATCATCACAGGATACTTAAAAAGCTGACCGAATGTGTCAAAGACTTCTTTGGAGATCTCGATGAATTGTGGGAATTACTCGATCCACAAAAAAGTGGTTCCTTTTCCTTTATGCCGACAAATGATTTAATTGACAGTTTGATAAAGAAGCACGGAGAAATCGAAAAAGAAATAGATGAATTGTACAAAGACAGGATTAAGTTAATTTCTGACAAATTCGATCTTCACCTTGATGATAGACGTTTTGTCGTTGAAAGAGATCGATCTGATGAATTGATCAATTCAAATCTTGTCATGATCGAAAGAGAAGGAATAAAAACTTACACCTTTATCGTAAGACCAACTGAAGAGATCCTGATCAAAGAAAAAGCACTTCATCAACTCGAAGAAGAGATAAAAGATGCTGAGTACGAAGAGGTAAAGCGTCTTTCCAAAGAAGTAAAGAAATGGACGAATGTGTTAAAAGCAGAGATCGATAAGATAGCGAAATTTGACATTGCTTTTGCGCGTTTAAAAGCCATCAAAGATGGATACACTTTTCCTCATTTTGGAAATGAAATAAATCTTGAAGACGCTTTTCACCCGGTAATTTCAGATATCGTTGAAAAAAATAATTTTGAATATACAAGGTTAACTGGAAACTTTTACCAAGGATTGACAATTATCTTTGGTCCCAACATGGGTGGAAAGACGACCGTCCTTAGGACAATTGCGCTTTCGTACATGCTGGCAATGCATGGCTTTTTGGTGCCAGCAAAGTCAGCCGTCTTAGCCGAAATAGATTGGATAAGATTTGTTGGATCTTCTTCCCAGAAGTTAGATCTTTCTGGATTTGCGAATCAAATAGACAAAATGTCTAATGCTTTGAAAAACAATGGAAAAGGATTGATCTTGATAGATGAATTTGGGTCTGGGACGAATCCATACGAAGGAGAGGCGCTTTCAACGGCTCTCGCGGAATACCTTTCCAATTCGAGGCATTTTTCAGTGATGGTTACCCATTTTAAGCACACGATAGAGATGGTTGATTGCAACAAATACACAATAGGCAGGATAAATTTTGAAGGCGAAATAACGCCACAAAATTTGAACTCCAAAATAAACCACAATCTTGTAAAAGGCGCACTGGTGAATTACGGGGATGCAATAAAAATAGCCGGCATACTTGGATTGCCAGCAGAGATCGTTCAAAAAGCCAAAGAATTTTTAAAGCACGATTTCGAGAATCAATAATCTGGTTGCGCGGGGAGGATTCGAACCTCCACGCCGGGATCCAAAGTCCCGTGTGCTACCATTACACAACCGCGCAATGACAAGTTATATTCTACCATACAACAACTTGATATTTCAAGCGTCCGAATTGACAATTGAGAATTGACAATTGAAAATGTAAAATTAAAGCAGCGAAGCGAGGACCAGACATCGAGAGGGTGCCTGCCGAAGCCGATTGCAAAGCAGCAAATGGCGTATGGCATATAGCAAATGGCAAATACAGTGACGCGTAACGCGTGACGAGTGATCGGCAAAAACAGCATATAGCCTATGGCGTATAGCATATAGCAAAGACAGGGAATAGAGATTAGACATTAGGGAATAGACATTAGAGATTAGTGGGCGGTATGGCGAAGGGCAGGATACCCTCGAGATGACCTCCGCAGCGTTAGCGAGGACCAGACATCGAGAGGGTGCCTGCCGAAGCCCAACAAAACAGCAAATGGCGTATAGCATATGGCAAATGGCAAATACAGTGTGACGAGTGATCAGTAAAGGCGAAAACGGTGATTAGGGA